>CAZWLP010000001.1:0-98786 GCA_964634565.1 uncultured Rikenellaceae bacterium
GAGGATAAATAATGCAGATTAAAGCCATAAAGACTTAAAAACATCAGGATAATAGCACCCTTAATATCTCATACTCCAACACCCCAACACTCCAACACTCAAGTTACCCTGTCTTATTCAATCATAAGATCAAAATCTGCATCAAGGGACACTCCCTTGTCAAAATCAAACAGAGTAAGTCTTCGGAGGTTATAGTAATATGTCCAGTAATTCTGAAGTGCCTGAATAAAGGCGCGTCTGTTCTCATCCTTCTTGGTATCTGCATTATTCAGATCAAGAACATCAACATTACCAATTAAGAATCTCTGCTTGGTCACCTCATACATTTTCATTGCTACAGTATCGGATTTTGCGGCTGTTAATACCTGGTCGTCCTGTAAATTGAACTGAGCCACATCCAAAAAGAGATTTTCTTCAAAGTCAATTCTGGACTGCTGCACTGTAGTTTTTATTACCTCCTCGTTTGATTGTGCCATCCTGTATCTTCCTTTTCTAAGTCCCCAGTCAATAATTGGAACAGTAAATCCCACACTGATTCTCTGCTGATCGTCGAGTGACTGGTAGGCCCCCGGTATATCTATATCCTGACCTTTCAGTCCATAGCTGAGATTCATATTTGCATTAAGTCCTTTCTCGGCCTTAGCCTGTGCTACACTTTGCCTTGCCTCCAGCAATTGCACATCATATCCAATCATTTCCGGATTATTTTCAAGGGCCAGGTTAAGTACAGTTTCAGCATCAACCTCAAAATCAGGAATCTTAGTAGGAATTGTAAGCTCAATATTTACATTCTCTCTGAATCCCAGAAAGGATCTTAGTCTCTGCTCTGTGTCGCTTAGGTTATTTCTGGCCGAGTGCCTTGCTGTTTCAGCATTCAGAAATGTGAGCTCCATCTGCAAGAGTTCATTCTCAGCTATAGTTCCAAGATTATAACGGCCCTGGGCAAGCCTGTAAAGGGTATCAGCATTGGCATAGTTCATATCGGCTATTTCCATGTTTATCTGGGCCAGTGCCAGCTGGAAAAACCGCATAACAGCGCGTGCATGAACATCTTCAACTGCCTCGATATATGTCTTTTTTGCCTCCTCGTATTTAAGTGGCTCAATCTGTTTTTGCCATTTAAGTTCGTTATACCTGAAAAGGGGTTGATTTATATTAATGCTTATAGGTGTGGAGATATATTGAGACGATCCGTCTTCTCCCAGTACATCAAACTGTCTAAAGTCAGATTGAAGAGAGACGGTTCCGCCTGTAAGACCAATATTCTGTTCAATAGATAAAGATCCCTGGTATGAATTTGTGTTTTTCTCAACATAATATTCCTGTCCGCTCTGATAATCGTATTCCCTTTCGTAAGTCCTGTTATAATCTGGAAGTGTACCTGATAGCATAAGTGATGGCAGATATTCCGCCTTAAAAGTCCTGTACTGCCAATAGCTGGCCCTGAATCTATGTTTTGCAAGTATAGCATCAAGGGATTGATCTTCTGATAATTTAATTACCTCTTTCAGATCCAGTTTTACAACTGTCTGTGCGGAAGCACCAATAGATGCCACCATTGCTATCAGAATGAAAATATATTTTATTCTTCTCATCTTGTTTTATTGTTTTATTCGTATCTCAGTGATTCAATAGGGTCTCTGTCTGCCGCTCTTTTAGCCGGAGAATAACCAAAAATAATACCAACCGCAGCTGAAACACCAAATGCAATTAATACAGAGCCCACAGACACAATAGTAAGTATTCCTGCCAGCTCCTCGATTAGCTTGGAAAATACTATGCCCAGGAATATCCCAATCAGACCACCTGTTACGCTAATAAGAATTGCTTCAGATAAAAATTGGACAACTATATCCATCTTTTTTGCCCCTATTGCCATACGTGTACCAATCTCCTTGATCCTTTCCATTACCGAGGCAAACATTATATTCATAATTCCTATACCTCCCACAACAAGAGATATACTGGCTATGGCCCCAAGCACAATATTAAATATATCCTTAGTTCTTTGCTGCTGTTTAAGCAATAGCTCCGGTACAGTGATTTCAAAATCTTTGACATTTGAATGACGCCTCAAAATCATTCTGCTCAATACTTCCGTTGAAGGATTAAGACGTTCGGTCTCATCCACCTGTACAACTATACGATCCAGCTGATGATAGTTACTTGAGGCTGACTGGTTTGGATCGGATCCGCCTGAGCCCGATACGTTTACTGTCATATGACCTCTGCCACCGATACGGATATTTGTATTTGCACTTGTAACCTGTTTTGTATTTATAAGGGCTCTGTTCTGGTACCTCATAAGCATGGTCTTAATCGGTATGTATATATTATCGTTATATACATTTACACCGGTATCCTCAAAACCTGTAAGGCTTATATCTGTCTTTTCAAGAACACCTATTACCTTTAGCCAGACGCCGTCAAACTTTATATACTGTCCGAGAGGATCAACCTTTGAAAAGAACTTTGCCCTGATATTTGCACCGATCAGACAAACCTGTATCCCGTACTCTTCGTGAAAGTCTGTAAAATAATAACCACCTTCAAGAGGCAGATTATACAGACCAAAATAATCGTTGGTTACACCTACCAGCTTAGCAGGATACCTCATCCCATTCAGCACTACATTTGAATTATAGGAAATCTCTGGACTTATCCTGTTCAGGGAAGGAAGAACTTCCTGTATAGCTTCAACATCGAGCATAGAAAGACCTCTTGAGAATTTATTCTGCTGCATGGCACTACCCTCCTCTTCGGATGAATCATCCAGTTCTATTATCGGTGTAATCAAAATATTATTAACACCAACCATTTCCATCTGCTCCAGTATCTCCTGTTGCGCCCCTTTACCTATTGCAAGCATACTGATAACAGCAGCCACACCAAAAATTATTCCCAGAGCGGTCAGGATTGACTTAAGCTTATTTGCAAGTATTGCTTCAAAAGCAATTATTACATCATGAAAATATCTTTTAATCATAATAACTTTTATTATTTGCCGGCCGGCGCTTCACCAGATTGTACGCCTCCGGATTGACCTCCCTGGCGACCACCACCGGCTTCGCGCATACGGGTCATTAACTCCTGCCTTTCTTCTTCGCTCATATTCTTGAGTCTTTCCTGCATCTCAGGAGTCATCTGGCGTCCTGAACCCGGGCCTCTTTTATCCACTTCTTCTTCCTTCTGTGCTTTCTCCCTCTTCAGTCTTGCCTTTTCTTTTATTACTTCCTTCAATTCTTCTCCCTGCCATTTAAAAGTATCACCATCCTCAGGAGAATTTAAATACAGCTCATCACCAAATTCCAGACCCTGCTCTACAATAACCTCATTTTCATTTGATTCACTTAGAACAACAACCTGTCGGATATTATTTTTTCTGTATACAAAAGGAACACTATCAGAAGTAGCATGAACACACTCCAGTGGTATAGACAATACATTTTCAAACTCCTGTGTAACAATCATATTACCTGTAGTCATTGAAGGCCTGAGAATAGGATCAGAACCATCTACCTCTATTATAACTTCAAAGACCTTTGCATCGGTATTAGGAAGCTGCTCACCTATATTAGCCACCTCTTTAACAAGTCCTGTATATCTTTTATCAGGAAAGGCATCAACCGAAATCCTTACTTCCTGTCCAATTTCCACCTTACTAATATCAATTTCATTTACATAGGTCTTGGAAATCATTGTTGAAAGATCAGGTAATGTCGCAACAACAGGGTCCCATGGACTGATTCCGGATCCTACCTTCCTCTTCTCTCCACTCCATTCTCTCTTATAGATTACCATCCCCGGGGCAGGAGCAGTAATTGTAAACTGCTCTATTACATCCTTCATCTCGGCAACCTTATTTCTTTGTTTCTGAAGTTCCAGAAATGTTTCTCTTACATCTGCTTTTGCCTGCTGCACTTTCAGTATATAGTTCTTCTGTGCCTGCTCATAGGCCCTTTTTGATTTATCCAGGTTAATCTGGTTCTGCCTGATTGTTGTAGGAGGCTCATATTTTGATTGTTCGAGTGTAAGCTCAGACTCTTCCATATTATACTTAAGGTTTACCAGATCATCCCTTAAATCACCGAGGCTAATCGTTGTATCGAGCTTCTTCATAGAATATTCATTCTCTGCAGTCTCAAGCTTGTCAAGTTCATCCTTATAAGTATTGTCTGCATCAGACCTGTCGAGAGTAGCAACGTAATCTCCTTTTGCTACAACAGTTCCTTCCGGAATAAGATCCTGTATCAAAATCTCGCGAAATCTCATATTCCTGCTCGATAATCCATCAGGCCCTTTTATTTCTGTAGAACTTTCAGCCTGTAATTCTCCTGTCGTGGTAACTATTATCTCAAACAATCCCTGCTTTACCTCTACAAACAAAAGTGACTTATCATCTTTCTTTGTAAGTGAATTGAAAACAATCAGTGCAATTATAGCTACACCAATAACAATTCCTGAAATGATTAATGTTTTTTTCATTATGTTCGTTGATTTTCTATTTTTCGTGCCCGAAATTACGACAATTCAGGCTCATAAATATCTATTTATTACTCATTTAACAATAATTAACAATACTATGTTGTTGCATCCTATTAACAGACAAAGCATGCGATTGTTTTATTCCACAAAACAAGTGCAAGGATTATGTTAAAAGGATATTTTTAACACTTTTTATGATATTCTCAGCAAGTTTTTCTGCTTCCTCCCTGGTTTGTGCTTCGGAATAGATCCTGATAATCGGTTCGGTGTTCGACTTTCTGATATGAACCCAGGCATTTGTATACTCCAGTAATAAGCCATCCTCCGTGCTGGAGACCACGTCACCAAATTCATGGCTTAATTTGTTAATTATCATATCAGGGTCACTATCCTCCGATAATTCGATTCTGTTCTTGGAAATGATATATTGCGGATATTTATATCTTAATTCTGAGCATTTCAGTCCCGACAATGCAAGATGGGAAAGAAACAAAGCTATTCCAACCAGGGCATCACGACCAAAATGCAACTCAGGTAAGATAATCCCACCATTACCTTCTCCACCAATTATAGCATCAACCTCTTTCATTTTCTTAACAACATTAACCTCGCCAACAGCTGATGAATACCATTTACCTCCATATATCTCAGTAATATCTCTTAATGCCCTTGTTGAAGACATATTTGAAACGGTATTGCCTGGTTTACTTGACAGAACATAATCAGAACATGCCACAAGAGTATATTCTTCGTTAAAAAATTCTCCGTTCTCACTTATTATTGCCAGCCTGTCAACATCAGGATCTACAACAAAGCCAACATCAGCATTTTCTTTTACAACAGTTTCAGAAATCTGTTTCAGGTTTTCGGGCAGAGGCTCTGGATTATGAGCAAATATTCCATTTGCTTCACTATTTATCTCTACTATCTTCTTTACTCCTAAGCTTCTTAAAAGATCCGGCAGGACAAGTCCGCCAACAGAATTAACGCTATCAATAACTACCGTTAATGAAGCTTTACTGATTATATCGACATCAACCAGTTGAAGAGCCAGCACCCTGCTTATATGGAAATCGTGATAAGTACTAATATACTTATATATGCCTGTATCAGATACATCTGCATACAAAAATTCTTCCGCCTCAGATATTCTCAGAATTTCCATCCCATCTGCCTCAGATATAAATTCACCACTGCTATTAAGTAGTTTCAATGCATTCCAGTTGCCTGGATTATGACTGGCTGTAAGAATAATGCCACCGTCAGCCTTCTCATTTACAACAGCCATCTCAACGGTTGGAGTCGTTGCCAGTCCGAGATCAATTACATCAATACCCGTGCTGCGCAAGGTAGAAGAAACAATATTACTGATCATTTCGCCTGAGATCCGGGCATCTCTCCCGATAATAACTGAATATTTATCCCTCTCGCTCTGACTCATTACCCAGGCTGCATATGCTGATGTAAACTTTACCACATCATATGGGCTAAGGCTTTCGCCCGGTCTTCCGCCTATGGTACCACGTATTCCTGAGATTGATTTTATTAGTGTCATTACTGCTTATTGGTTATTAGTTATCGGTTATTGGCTCCTTTCAGTCGCGCTATTTACTCTCCGCACTGCCCGATTCTTTTTCCGCCTTAACTCTTTACCTGCCTCCTTACCCTATGCCCTTACCTCTTCGCTCTTCGCTCTTTTCAATCACAAAAGTGCAAAAAAATACTGAATGAATAAATAAGCAAATAATTGTAACTTTGCAACCTGAATTATATAATATAATGAATAACAGCAAAAAGCAGCTAAAAGAGAACGAACCAAAAGGTGAATCTGAGGTAAGATTAAATAAATTTATATCAAATGCAGGTGTATGTTCACGGCGTGAAGCTGATGAACTGATAGCAGCAGGTGAGATAAAGGTTGATGGCAAGGTTGTTAAGGATCTTGGAGTAAAAGTTAAAAGCAATCAGAAAGTAAGTTATAAGGGCAAAATACTTTCGTCAGAAAAAAAAATATATGTCTTGCTTAATAAGCCGAAAGACTATGTTACAACAATGGATGATCCTCATGCCGATAAGATAGTTATCGACCTTGTTAAGAATGCCTGCTCTGAACGCATCTACCCTGTTGGAAGGCTCGATAAAAACACAACCGGACTGCTGCTTTTTACCAATGATGGAGATCTGGCAACAAAACTATCCCATCCAAGATATAATAAAAAGAAAGTATACCATGTCTTTCTTGACAGACCTGTAAGCAAAAATGATCTTCTGAAACTGACTGAAGGCATAACTATTGACAAAGATCAAGAAGTGGCTGCTGATGTTGCCTCTTACCCGGATATGGAGGACAGAAGCCAGATAGGACTGGAGATTCATTCGGGACAGAACAGGGTCGTAAGGAAAATGTTTGAAGCACTTGATTACCGGGTTAAGAAGCTCGACCGGGTATATTATGCAGGACTCACAAAAAAGAACTTACCCAGGGGAAAATGGAGGTTTCTTACAGATATTGAAATACGAAACTTAAAAAGAGGATCATATAGCTAGCATGAAACACAGGTCTGGATTTGTTAATATACTTGGAAACCCTAATGTTGGGAAATCAACTCTGATGAATGTACTTGTCGGAGAGAAACTTTCGATAATTACTTCAAAAGCCCAGACTACCAGGCACAGGATTAAAGGGATTGTTAATGGAGAGGATTTTCAGATTGTTTATTCCGATACACCTGGTATTCTTAACCCCAAATATAAGCTCCAGGAATCGATGATGCAGACTGTCGACAGTGCATTACAGGATGCAGATCTTATACTCTATATAACTGATGTGGTGGAGAAATTCGATAAGAATAGTGAGTATCTGGAGAAGATAATTACACTCGATATCCCAAGAATTGTTGTTATCAATAAGATTGACCTGACAGATGAGGAAAAGCTGAACTCACTGTTCAGCAGGTGGGAAGAGCTTATGCCGGGTGTCCAGATTGTTCCTGTTTCGGCACTTAAAAACTTTAATATTGAGAATCTACTGAAATTAATTCTGGATAAGTTACCGGAAGGACCGGCCTGGTTTCCTAAAGACCAGCTTACTGACAGATTTGAAAGATATTTCGTTACAGAAATAATTCGTGAGAAAATACTGGCAAATTACAGCAAAGAAATTCCCTATTCTGTTGAAGTAGAAATTGAAAGCTACGAGGAGACTGCTACAATAAATAACATCAGGGTTATAATTCATGTATCAAGGGATAGCCAGAAGGGCATTATTATCGGTCACAAAGGAAAAATGCTAAAACTTATCGGTAGTGAGGCACGAAAAGATATTGAAGAATTTATCAGCAAGAAGGTCTTTCTTGAATTATATGTTAAGGTAAATAAAGAGTGGCGTAATAATGCTAATGCATTAAAACGCTTTGGCTATTAGTAGCCGACAAAAAGAACAAGATAGAAGCAGCAATATATATTAAGCTAAAAGTGATGAGCAAAATTGTAGCAATTGTAGGACGTCCTAATGTTGGGAAATCGACACTATTTAACAGACTGACAGAGAGCAGGGCTGCTATTGTTGATGAAGAGAGCGGAGTAACACGCGACAGGCATTATGGAAGAGCTACATGGAATGGAATTGATTTTTCAGTAATCGATACCGGAGGATATGTTACAAACTCTGACGATGTATTTGAGGAGGAAATAAATAAGCAGGTATTGCTTGCTATTGATGAAGCTGATGTTCTTGTTTTCCTTGTGGATGTTATTAGCGGAATAACAGATCTGGACGAGTCTGTGGCAAAAATGCTCAGGAGAACACAAAAGACGGTTATCCTTGTTGTCAATAAAGTTGATAATAATGACCGAAGAATGGATGCAACGGAGTTTTATTCGCTGGGGCTTGGTGATTTTTTCACCATCTCATCAGCTAATGGAAGCGGTACGGGCGACATGCTTGATGAAATAGTAAAAAACCTGCCGGAAGTCTCTGAGGAACCGCTTGAAGAATATCCAAAGTATGCCATAGTTGGCAGACCAAATGTGGGCAAATCGACTCTTATAAACACCCTTATGGGTGAAGAGCGGAATATTGTTACGCCCGTAGCGGGGACAACAAGGGATTCAATATATACCCTTTATAATAAGTATCAGCATAAGTTTTACCTTGTAGATACGGCAGGTCTGAGAAAGAAGGCAAAAGTAAATGAGGACCTGGAATTTTATTCCACCCTGAGATCTGTTCGCGCAATAGAAAGTTCTGATATATGCCTGCTGATGATAGATGCTACCAGAGGCCTGGAATCACAGGATCTTAGTATAATGTCTCTTATTATAAAAAACAGCAAAGGACTGGTTGTTATTCTTAACAAATGGGATCTGGCTGAGAAGGAAACCAATACTATTAAAAAACTCGAGAAGGAGATCAGAGAAAGGACTGCTCCATTTGTTGATTATCCTATTCTATTTATTTCGGCAGTTAGCAAACAGAGAATTCATAAGGTGCTTGATACTGCAATCGAGGTATATAACAACAGAACAAAGAAAATTTCAACTTCGTCGCTGAACGATGTGATGCTAAAAGCCATCGAGAATAATCCGCCACCATCTGTAAAAGGGAAATATATTAAAATAAAATATGTTACACAGCTGCCCACACACTCCCCTGCATTTGCCTTCTTCTGTAATCTTCCTCAGTATCTGAAAGACCCATATAAAAGATATCTGGAGAACAGGTTAAGAGAAAACTTTGACTTTCACGGTGTCCCTATAAAGATATTCTTCAGAAAAAAATAACTAAATTGGTGTGATTTTTGTGAATCTATCGAAAATATCTACATGACCTGGAAAAGGAATATCATATTATTATTGCTGATAGCTTTAGCCCCATTATCGTGTAAGAAGATAAGGCAGCTTCCCCCTGAGCCTGTTATTAGCTTTACCGGGTTCAGTATGTTTGACTCGACAGATATCCTTGGTAATACTCATAAAGCCGGTATACTTGAATTCTATTTTGAGGATGGTGATGGTGATCTGGGACTATTGCAGCCTGATCCTGAACTTTCTAATCCCGACACTACAAATCTCACCTTTTACCTTTATAAGAAAGAAAACGGATCATATTCCACTCCGGATGACACGCTGGGATATCGTATTCCGTATATGGAGAGAACAGGTCAAAACCAGATATTGCAGGGAACCATCAGGATAAGCTTTCTCTATATTGGATATAATGAGTCAGATACTCTTTTTTATGAATTCTTTATCGAAGACCGGGCAGGTAATCTAAGTAATACCTGCGAAACATGTGAAATAGTATTTAGCGGCGAAGGGGGATGTCTCGAAGAAGAATCAGTCTAAATCCTGAATCCCATAATAAGCACATCATCTACCTGCTCAAGGTCTCCCTGCCATTCATCAAAATAATCCCTGACAGCAATGGATTGCTGATCCATAGGAATATCCTTAATCTCCTCTATAAGGTTTTTCATTCTGATAATTTTCAGTTTCTTACCCTGAGGTCCTCCAAACTGGTCGGGATATCCATCCGAAAACAAATAAACAGAGTCGCCCTTTTTCAGATAATATTCCTGATCGTCGAAATATTTTTCAGATACACTCTCTCCTCCAACAGAGCTCTTATTGCCACGTATATAATACTGCTCTCCTTCCATAACAAGTATTACAGGTCTCATAGCTGAAGCGAATCTAAGCATTCTGGTTTTATGATTAAACTCACAAACAACAATATCCATTCCATCACTTGTTGTATGCTCTCCCTCTCCCTGGTTCAGGGTGGATGAAATCTCTTTATCGAGAGTCGACAATATCTGTGATGGTCGTGTTATCTCCTTCCTCAATACAATTTCCTGTATCAGAGCTGACCCAATCATAGACATAAATGCACCCGGCACACCATGACCGGTTGAGTCGGCACATACTATTATAAACCTGTCTTCATCTATATGATCAAACCAGTAAAAGTCGCCACTTACAATATCACGTGGCCTGTAAAAAGTAAAAGAACCATCAAATACATCTTCAATTTTTGACAGGGAGGGCAGTAGTCCAGCCTGGATTCTCTGTGCATAATTTATACTGTCTGTAATCTCCCGGTTTTGCTGTACTATCTCTTCCTTCTGCCTGATAACCTCTCTCGTGCGATCTTCCAGCTCACTCTCCAGGTAATCTTTAACCTTGCTTTGAGCCTTTTCTCTTACTCTTATAATAATAACTATAGTACCCAGTACAAATCCAACCATAATACTGATAAACCACCACATTCGCCATATTGGCTTTTTGACCGACAGGTTAAAACCTGCAACAAGATTGTTGGTTATTCCATCGTAATTATAAGAAATCAGGTTAAATCTGTAGTTGCCATCAGATAATTTATAGTTTGCCGATCTTGAAAATGTCGGCTCAGACCACTCTGTATCATAATTATCGAGCTTATATCTGTAATACACTTTCTCTGCATCAGAATAGTATAATCCGGCGAAATTAACAGTAATACTATATCTCGCCTTATATGGAAGGCTATATGAATCCTGCAGGGGATATTCAATATTATCAATTACCACCGAAATTATATTTGTTGCAGGAGGAATCATCCTGGCCTGATCAAGCTCCGGCATATATTTCATAAAACCTTCCGAATTTCCCATCAGGACATAACCTTCTGATGTTTCAAAAACAGCATTCTCATTATAATCTTCCTCCATACCGAAAATATCAACGAAGGTTCTTATCTGGCCGAGCTCAGTATTTAAAACAGAAAATCCCTGTTCATGACCAACCCAGATATTGTTTTTACTGTCTGCCATAATACTATAGCAATGATCATTAAGCAATCCGTCAGCAGATGAAATATGTACCAGGCTATCGCCTGTAAATTTATAGACTCCCTTCCCAAGGGTAGCTCCCCATATAATTCCATTATTATCTATATCGTATGCCTGGAACTCGATTCTCCCACCTCCGTAAATAACTGCTTTCCCTGCATTCACACCTGTCTCCGGATCGATGGTATAAAATCTGTTTCCGGTTGTAGCAACATATATCTTTCCCGTGCCGTCGGGCAGAATCTGGTTTATATTATTATGTGGCAGGTTTTCGTAAGTTGTATATCTTTTTATTTCACCTGTACTGATCTTACGCGAAAGCACTCCACTCCTGGTTGCCAGCCACAGGTAATTACCGTCATTCTTTATATCGGCAATAAAGTTCTCGAGGTTATTATCGGATATAAAGAACTGACTTACCCTGCCATTCTTATCCAGACTGAAGATACCCCTGGTGTCTGTGCCTAATAATATAGTCCCGTTGATATAGGGACAGTATGAAGTCATTTTTGAAGTACCAATATATCTTCCGAGGTCAGTATAGGATATTACCTCTTCTTTTTCGATATCATATTGATAAATACCCCTTTCGGCACCAACAAAAAGTCTGCCTTCCCGTTCAAAGAATTTTATAATATTATTAGACCTCCCTTCTTTCCCGGGGGTTATCAAAGAATATGCATCCGAAGCGAGGATAGAAACGCCATCGCCAAATTGTCCTATCCATATATTACCCTCTCTGTCCTGGTAAATATCTTTTACATCGTTGCCTATTAAACCAGACTCTTTACCAAATTTACTTATATTAGTATTGCCATTCTCAAGACCCAGCTTGGATATGCCATCACCGAAAGTCGCCACCCACAGATTACCCGCCTTATCATACATAAGTGACTGTATCCTGTACTGGTTAAATAATTCATCATCAATAAGTCTTGAAACCTCAGCAGAGCCTTTATCAATAGTTACCATAAAAACACCATCGTCTTCTGTCCCAACAATATAGTCGTTGCTCCCCGGCCCCTGTTCAATGGCCTGAATCTTCATAAAATGCAGGTCGTCAACTTCAAAAACGGGTACGATCCTGTCCTCTTCTATACTAACAATAAATAGTCCCATCTGTGTTCCGAGCAACATGCTATTATCTGCCATCAGGGCTCCGCTATAGATTACATGATCATTGTCAGAGTGTAATCTGACAGCATTACCACCGGCATCCATATTATACAGGTATATACCCTTGCTCTGAGAAAGAATATAAATATCTGAATTAGTCCCTTCAAGTAAAGAATTTACCCTGAAAGCGGTAATGCCTTCTATTCTGTTCAGATCGGATCCTGAACTTTTGTATACATTGCCATCGCTGAAACCGAAAACCACACTGCCATCTGATGCATCAATGCTGGATACGGGAAAGCCGTTGACTGTAGAATCGGGCGGCGAAACATTATAGAAATTAAATCCGTCAAAAATTGAAATGCCTGAACCTGTGCCAAGCCAGATAAAGCCCCTGCTATCCTGGTTAATAGTATATACAAACCTGTTCCTGAGTCCTTCTTCTGTATTATAATTCCTGAATTGGTATGTCTGCGAAACGCAAAAAAATGTACTTATAACAAACAGGGCAGCTACGAATAGTGTCCTTTTCAGTTGAACAGGGAAACTCATTAAGTCTACTTATTAATTTTTCTTACTCCAATATTTGCATTGTAAACAGGGACTCCTCCGATGGGCACTGTAAAAAATGGGAGTGTCTCACCATATTGATTTTCTACAGATATTACAACATTATTATTTCTTACAAGTGCTGATTTTTTCTTAATAAATTGAAAATCGAGTGAGGAGTTAAGTTCTGCATTATCCAGTCTTATCCTGTCTTCGGCCCATTCTTTCTCACCACTAATTTTCTGTAACTGACCCCTTCTTACCCTTGAAACTACTCTTATTACACCATCGTCGTCCCAGTCAAAATTAACGGTCTTAATAAATATACAGGCAGTGTCTACATAAGGGTAGATATGAGATATATTCTCATTGTTATTCCACATTCTGAAAGTGTATTCGTAGGTAAAGGCATTACCATCCTCTATAGGCACGTTCTCATCCGGCTCCCTGCTAAGGAAGTAGCGGTAAAGATTTCCATCGTCGCCTGATTCTCCTTCGGCAATTATTTTAAATATATAACCTCCGAATTCTTCTATCAATTCTCCCTCGCCGGGATTAAAAGGACCAAATGTATACCAGTTATCGTCATACCGATTATCAACACCAAAAACTTTTGAGGCAAGCATTACGCCGCTTCTGTATCCACCTGTTGGCTGTATACCTTTTGAATCGTCTGTAGAACAACATTCCAGTCCGCCATATACCGTATAGGACATCCTGGTATCCCAGTATCCATTAATCTCATCAACATCTCCTCCAATATCAGGATCATAAACCCTGATATAAAACGGATCATTATATGTAGTGGGAACCTTGAAAAAGAAGGTCTGTGAGAAGTCATCATCTCCCCATGATTTATCACCATCTTTTCCAAAAGTCATAAGATAAGGAATATTTTCATCAGCAGCAGGCACAGGCTGAGCCATTGCCAGTCCCCCTGCCACTACGAACAGGAGCGCCCATGTTACAACAATTATTTTGAATCTATCCCTCATAATCATACAAAAATAATCTTTTTCAATTACGGCCTTCTCTCACAACTATATATTTCGAAACACAGGCCTCCCTTATATTACCATCCTGGTCGGGATTAGCCGTTACAATTAACTGCACAACAAATGTACCAGGACTTGAAAATACCTTATCAGCGTTAAGACCAATAGCTATTGTCCCATCATCAAAATTCCAGTAATACTTATTAATATCCCACCCTGGAAGATTAGTCATGCCTGCATCAAAGTTAATTCTTTGTCCTACCTCGCATGTATCAGGTGATGTAATATATGCCTGTTCCGTTCTTACAATATCAAGCAAATAGCTTGATTCGTTGTACTTAACCTCACCCGTTACCTTATCTATCACATTTAATTTTACAATATATGTTCCGGGCTTTTCAAAACAATGATCTGTAAGAACTCCCGTACCCTTTTGTCCATCATCAAAGTCCCACTCGTAATCATAGGGCATAGAATCAAACTTCTGGGCTTTCTCTTCAAAAAACTCATAACAGAACTGGTCTTCCACCTGTTGATCACAATTGTTCTTCCTTATTATCAACGAGGTAAAACGATATATATCATCTGTTCTGGCCCTGTTGGAAGTAAAGAAACCATCTGAGGTTCCCGGCTCAGTTATATAAGAAAAGTCATCTGCAACCGAATTTATGGGCTCCGGTAAGATACCTGCCTCCTTCCACTGTCCGAACCTGAGCGAGGAAGTATAAAGATCCAGCCCTCCAATCCCTCCTGCCCTGTCGGAAGCGAAAAACAACTCTCCTGAGGGACTGAACCACGGATAAAGATCTGCAGCAGGGCTATTTATTTCAGGACCCAGGTTAACCGGATCTGCCCATTCTCCATTAAGCCACTCGCAGTACCATATATCAGAGCCTCCCTGACCCCCGGGGAAATCTGAGGCAAAAAACAGGTATTTCCCATCGTTACTTATAAAGGGATGGGCCACGTTATACAGGGGGTCATTATGCTTAAAAGGCCTTATATTAGTCCAGCCATCGCCCTGCTTATCAGCTATAAAAATTCCCCTGTTATTATTCACGCCCTCCTTTTTTGCATCTTTTCCCTGTTTTATATTACTGGTGTAATAAATCTGCTCTCCGTCGGGAGTAAAACAGAATGGTCCCTCATTAGCCAGGGGACTCAGATCCTTTGTAAAGGCCTTTGCTCTTCCCCACTCCATAGTATCCTTTCTGAAAGCATAATAAATATTATATAAGAGGGTGCGGTCAAACGTCCTTACATCACTAATTGCAGAAATTCTCCTGTCTGAACAGAAAGCTATCCCGTCATTAGTAAGAACAGGAGACATATCATTAAATATTCTTGAGCTTACAGGTACTTTCTCAATTCTGAAAATATCCTCCTCCTGTGCTCCTGCATAAGTAACAGAGAAAGCTAATAATAGTGACAATATGTAAACTCTAATCTTCATTCTATCAGAAGTATCTCGGGTTGGCTGCTGTTACCTTTTTACCAAACTCAAATCTCAATGCTATCTCATGTGTGCCCCCCACAAAACTGCTAATAGCACCAAGGCTATAATCATATGAATACCCAAGGCGTAATTGCTGACTAAGCTGTAATTCCAGAAGAGCAACAATGGCTTCTTCACCAATCCTCCATGATCCGCCCAGCCATAATAAATCGTAAAAAATAAAATTAGCATTCAGGTCTACCCTAAGGGTCTTTGATAAATTATATTTTGCCATTACCGATGGCTTGAATTTAAAAGCATCAGAGAATGATATCAGGGCACCTGCTGAAAAAAGCACATCATAATAAGAGGGATCAACTGCCCTGGAATAATCTGCCGAAAGCGTGTCCGACTGGTATGTTAAGAGGGCTGGCACAGCAATACCCGCAAAAAAAGAAGGATTTGCATAATAAACACCAAAACCCACATTGGGTAGCATATATGATTCCTCTCCTACATTATTAAAGGCCTGGTCGTCGGGATCGCTCGTTACTATACCGCTATAGTCGGTAGTTATCATATCCACTCCACCCTTTAAACCCAGAGACCACTTTCCCTTATCGGTATTGATATGAAATGCATAGTAGCCAAAGGCACTGGTTTGCTTAGTCACACCGAAAGAAATGTAATTTACAGACATACCCAGAGCCACTCTCTCCTTTTTTAGAGGTGAATGGAGCGATAATGATGACATGGTGCTTTCTCCATCAAAGCCCAGCATCCGCTTACGTGCTGATATAGAAATAGCAAGGGCATCCCTTGTACCTGTATAGGCAGGATTAATTACCAGACCATCCAGCAGATACTGGCTATATAAGGGAACAAGGTTTGTTACCGGGTAGGGACCTGCATCTCCATCCTGAGCAAAAACCGAAGGATTAATGCAGAATACTATTATCAGAAATAATATATATTTAATCTTTGCCAATACTTCTCTTAATTATTACATAGCCCTTATACTGCCTGGCATAAGGTTTTTTTATTCTAAGGAAATAATAATATGTACCATCAGGAAGATAGTCGCCACTGTTGTTTCTTCCATCCCATTTATTACTATATTCCGGGTCATCATAAACAACGACTCCGTTTATATCAGTAACAACAAGCTCTGCCTCAACCGATTCGTTATTCAGCCCTTTAACTACAAAGTAATCGTTTACCCCGTCCATATTTGGTGAATATCCCGATGGAACAATAATTGAAGATACCGTAAGCATAATAGTATCAGATACTTCAAGACAGTACTCGCTATTTGTTACGGTCCACCTTAATATATTTACACCATCTACCAGACCTTTTACATCAGTCACATTAGAATCCTCAAGGTCGAAATTCTGTCCATTATCAGGTTCTGCTGTCCAGATTCCTGATCCTGCAGATGCGGGAGTGGCATTTAATGGATATTCTGTTGTCAGTGGAAGAAGCGTCTCACCAGGTCCTGCATCCACCGGGTCGGGCTGTTCCCAGAAGGTAATATCTATAGTTGCTGCATCAGAACATATCACGTTAGTCTCAGTCCATGTAAATGTATATGTTGCACTTCCGTCTACTGTAACATCTGTGGTGGCGGTGGCTGAGGCTGAGCCAGCCGGCAGAATTGATGATGCATCGGGACATGACCAGATGCCTGATCCGACACTCGGTGTTGCTTCGAGGGCTACTACATCACCGCAAATATCTTCAGGAGTGGCAGCACTGATTGTCGCCGTAGGTACTGTATAAACCTTTAGATTCGGAGAGCCTGTAATATCGGTAGCAACACAGTTATTATCGTCAATAAGTGATGTAAACTGGTAAGTGTAATCCGTAAAATCTCCGGCTGATCCGGGTTTAAATGTATGGTCGTAAATATTTGTTGTGGCGGTAAATGACAATGATCCACCATTTCCATCATCAAGCACTATATCGTAGGGTGCCTGACCGGCAGCCGTCATATCAAGTGATATTGTTACATCATCTTCTGCGCATGCATCTGCTACTGATATACCTGTTATAGATCCTATAGGCAATTCATAGATATCAATAAAGATGGCATTGGAGAAGCTTGTATCGCAACTATTCGATACAGGGGATATGACTCGCCTCCTGTAGTACATAGGTGCCGTAAGTATACCAGGATCGAAATCAATGTTTGAATTTACACCGGTGGAAGCAGGATCCCAGGTACTGTTGTCGCTACTCTCTTCCCAGAGATAGCCGTAAGATTCATCTCCTCCTTCTGGCAGGGGGGCCGTTATTGGTATCAGCAATCCGGTATTATAGCATATTGTCTGGTCGCCAGTAATTGTATTCCCCTCAATATCAGGAAGCACTGTAATTGTTATGGTATCACTTATACCTGTTGATTCTCCTGATGTGACTGTTCTTCTGAAATAATATTTTGTAACTGTAAGGGAAGGCGTGGTAAGTGCCGGAGAATCGTAGTTCTGGCCTGTGGCTCCCGGGATATCAGAAAAGCTAATATTGTCAATACAATTTTGCCATTGATAATAATAATCCACCTCATCACCTCCGGTAGGTTGTGACCCAAGCAGGGTGTTTGGAATCTGGTTATTACAGATTGTATCTGTTTTTATGCCCGATATGGTTGAGATCGTATCATTATCTATGGCCGGGTGAACATTAATTACGATAACATTACTGAACTCTTCACAGGGTAGTATTGTTACCCTTCTCCTGTAATAAGTTGTATCGGTCAGCCCAGCTGGCTGATAAGTCTCCTCAGTATATTCTCCATCAGCTGTAAACCATGAAATATTATCAGCACTTTGTTGCCACAGGTAAGTAGTATCGGCACCCGAGTCACTGCTTACAAGAGGGTCGCCTGTAAGAAGTGCAACCGGTCCGTTTGCAGTAATTGTCTGATCTGAATAAATTACATTAACAGTAATATCAGACCACATCTTCAGGGTAACTACATTCGAGGTGTCAGCGCATACATCATCAGCACCCGACCATACAAAGCGTCTGAATAGCTGATCAGTATTTCTGACAAAAGAAGGTTCGTCGGGATTAAAATCAGACTGATCAACTGTTCCTGTTGCAGGATTATAGTTAATATCATCCGTGCTTATTCTCCACTCATATTTATAAGATCCATCACCACCTGACAGACCGGGCGATGATGTTTCCTCCAGATTTGTAAAAAGCTGATCTTCGCATATTATCTGATCTCCTTCAATTATGTTTCCACTAATTAAAGGCAATACCATAACTGTTACAATGTTTGAAGTATCATAGCATGCTCCAGATTGCACCGCACGATAATAATAGGTAGTTATTCCCAGCGGATCGGGGTTAAAATCTCGTTTATCATTTATCTCAGACGGTAAAGTCCATGTTTCATAATCAGTATTATTTACTGTCGACATTCTCCAGGAGAAAGTAGAGTCAGGCACTGCAGAATCAAAATTTCCTCCTCCGAGAATATCAATTGGAAGAAGGGGATCGGGATCCTGGTTCCAGCAAATAATTGTATCGTAACCAATTGTATTGCCTGTAATCAGTGGCTGAACAATAATGGTCACCTCCTTGCTGACATCTATTACCTTTGGATTCTGATTCCTATCAAACACAACTCTTTTAAGAGATAGAGTATCATACTCTGCCACAGTAAGATCAAGGTCTTTACCCGTCTCTCCCGGGATGGTATCCCAAACCACATCATCATCTATTTTTCTGACCCATTTAATATCGTAAATACCACTACCTCCTGTGGGCTCACTGCCAATAATTAAGGGAGCTGATTCTCCAAAACATATTGAGTCTATGCGTGATTTTGTGTCATTTGAAACAATTGTATTAAAAAGAAAACCGTTCAGTCGTATCAGCAGGGTATCTTCAACCTTACCACTCCCAGCCGTAGAATATCCGGAAGGAACTCCAGAGTATTGAACCTGACCCTCCTCTCCAGGTTCAACAGAAGAAAGTACAGGAGCTGAAATATTCTTATTGGTAAAGATCAGACCACCGCTACCTCCACCGCCGGAGCCATAATCGTTATGGGTATGACCTCCGTCACCACCATTTACCGATATAGTAAGAGCCGAAGAAGGGCTGAAATTAGATGATATAACTACAGAACCACCAGCACCTCCGCCACCGGCACCTCCGTTATTTTCAGCCACCGGCCATACAGATTCTCCATCTGCCTTTATTGAGTAAGCATTGCCAAATATTGTATCGGCCAGTATAATTATTATTCCACCTCCACGTCCTCCATCAGAGGCAACATCAGATACTGACCCTCTTCCTCCTGCGCCGCCGCCGCCGCCCATTACAACAGGATAGTAAGCATTTATAACCGTGCTTTCTAAAGTAAGATCCTGTCCTGGCCAGCCTCTTCCATAAAGTCCATCGAGGTCAAAGCCTGTCGAACTCAAGCCCCCGGGTCCATAGCTGCTTCCGCCACCACCACCGGCAAACCGTCCATTGCCGCCGCCGCCACCACTGACAAAACGGCCCTTACCCCTGGCATAATCATCATAGTTAATCGGTACTGCGGCAATATGACTTGCTATGCCCTTTCCCTTCCTGGCAGCCTTATCTTCAGCCTCGGTAAAATGAAGAAGATCGGGATCAACATTTTGTGCACTTATTGTAAGACCCTGGATAATGTCTGAGATTCCACCTTCGAAACCCTTCCCGCTGACATTTATATCAGCATTCAGTCTTATATTATTATCCACCAGGAAAGTAAGTACGCCACCTGTTCCGCTTACCTCATCCCATTCAGGACAGGTAAGCTCCCCGTCTACTAAAACATTCTCATACTCTTTTACCTTAACCAGCTGAACAAAGGACTCAGCGTCATAAGTTCCGAGCAGATCATTCTTAAAAGTTATTATATCGGGAGATGTACTGACGGCATCAATAACGATAAATTCGTAATGACCCCAGTCGCCCACCTTGTCTGTAATTGATGTACCATAAATAGCAGATCCAACAGGGTCAACCTTAGCTCCCTTCATCTGGATAATCAGCACCTTGTCGTTAGCAGTAAAACCTGCAGAATTATCAAGAAGTTGCACCTTGTCGGGAGCAAGTATGGCAGTAACTTTGCCATAGCTATTAATTGTACCGCTAATATTAGTTACCTGCGCATATCCGGCAGGCAACATTATGCACAGCAAAAACAGGCCAAAAAACAGGTAATAAATATATCGCAGGCCGCTTCTTATCATTAGCTTTTTATTCAACATTGCTAATATAACTAAAATCCAATATTATTCAATCCTGCCAAATAATTAAGATAGCAGAATTAATAATCAATATATAGATTTTATATTATACGACAGGCAAATGAATTAGTTTCCAGTTGTTGATAAGATTGGAAATTCGATAAAAAATGTTGTTCCGCTACCTACTTTGGATTTATACCTTATTGATCCATTTGCAGATTTAACAATCCTTTTAACAATAGCCAGGCCTATTCCCATGCCTGACGATTTTGTTGTAAAGGTCGGCATAAATAATTTCTCTCCTACCGAATCAGGGACTCCAACACCATTATCCTTAATAGTAATCAGGGCCTTATTGTCCGATACTGCCAGTGCCACCTCTACAAGACCCTTTTTATTGGATGGGATTGCCTGTACTGCATTCCTGATAACATTGGTAAGCATACTGTTTATTTGCTCCTTATCAGCCAGTATAAGAACCTCCTCAATCCCTGAGCAGCTGCAAGTAATGTCAATATTTCTGATATTTTCAAACAGCTCTACTGCACTTTTCAGGTTACTTACAATATTCATCTTCTGTGGATTTGCCTTGGGCATCCTTGCAAAGCTTGAAAATTCGGTGGCAATAGATGACAGGTTATCGATATTATCGATCATATTCTCACTAAATTTTTTTATCCTTTCATCAAAGTCATCTGGTTTATCTTTCCAGGTCTTAAGAAGTTGCTGAACATTAAGCTTCATTGGTGTAAGAGGATTTTTAATCTCATGAGCTATCTGCTTTGCCATATCACGCCATGCATCTTCTCTCTCTGAACTGGCAAGCTTAATAGCGCTCAAATGGAGTTGTTCAAGCATATCATTATACTGATTTACCAGTTCCGATATCTCATCGTGTCCCCTGTATTCGAGTCTGTTTGATTCATTATCAAGCGAAACAGAGGCCATTCCCTCTTTCAGCATTCTCAGCGGACTGGTAATCTGAAGAGCAATAAAGACTGCAAAACCCATAGAGATAACTATCAGAACAAGGGAGAAATTAACAATGGTAACCACCAGATTTGAAATCTCTCCGGAGAGTTCGTTCTGGATAGCAAAATAGGGGATATTAAGATATGCCAGCACTTCATTCCTGTAATTCAGAAAAGGGGAATAGGCCGACAGGTATGTTAGCTCTCCTACTTTCTCATTCTGTATAAACTGTGCTTCTCCAAAGTAATTAAGTTCTGAATAAGCTCTGAAATCCATCTTTTTGCCTTTCAGATTTCTTTCAAACACTTCTCTCCTGGAACTTGCCAGAAGGTCGCCTTCAGTGGTATAAAGGTTGATATCTGTAAAGAATACATTACTGAATTTTACCAGCAGGGCATCCAGATCCTTATAAGCATCCTGGCTCCAGTCGCTCGTTAAATAATCTTCATTTGATAACTTATGATCAAGCTCTATATAGACAGAGCTTATCTTCTCGCTTATACTATCATAATGTTTGCTCCTGTACTGGGAAATACTTAGTGATACCACTACTGAGCCAATGGCAAAAATCGACACCAGAAGCAGTAGTATAAAAGCATACTGCAGCTTTTGCCTGAAATCGAGATGATAAAGATTTATCCTGTCGGGTGGACTAAGAACAAAAAAGGTAATTGTAAAAAGGACAAAGAAGAAAATAAAAATATATGTAAAGTTTATCAGTATGTTATGAAATTTCATATTTGGTCTGGCTATTACCACCGAGACCGTTGGAGAATGGTTATAAACCAGGCAATCATGATCATTTTCGACAAAGGAAGTGAAGTCTCCGATGCCTATACTATCATGCGTCAGGGCCATAGGAAACGGATAGTTACCTGTCTGCAAAACAAGGGAATCTCCGATATATTTGGCCATGGAAAAATCCTTTGGAAGGGATTGACTTTGATATTTCCTGTCTTTTAAGAGCTCGGGGTACCCGGGCTGAGTAAAATCTAATTTACTTATTAAATCAATAAACAGTCCTGTTTTACCGCTTTCACTAGCGCCATTGTCATGATCAAAAAACAGGGTAGCAAGGTAATATGGCCTGCCCGAACGGTTATCGATCAGATAAAGGCTTGAGTCAATAAGCGGAATACCGAATTCTTCTACTCTGGAATTAAAGAATTCAAAACACAAAATTTCTTTATCATCAGTGTCCAGAAGCAGAGGAGAGTCCCAGTTGCATAATGTATAAAATACATCATATTGTTCCCAGTAACCACTAAAATATTCAGATCCCAGGTAATCGTAGATCTCCGTCACATCCCCTTCAAGGAAGAATTCAAGATTCATCATTGAAGCAAGAAGAGTGTCATTCTTTAATTTATCCCAGTTATCAATAAGTAGCTCTTCAGCAACAGGATCATTATTTCCTATCTGAGCAACTGCCATCACCTTTATTTTTTCTGTCTCAGCATCCCACATTTTTGAAGAAACAAACCATGCTGAATAAATACCTGAAATAAGAGACAGGCTGACTGTTGATACAACAATAACAGAGTTCCTGTTACGAAAAACCCATATCATAAGAACCAATAAGAAAAAAGTAATAATATGAAACAGGGGATTCTCACCATTAAGAATATATACAATTATTAAAAAGGCAATTGAGGGTAATAAGGCGATAAAAAGAATCCTGAGGTTTATGTCTGCAAATGATATCAGTATCTTAACGAGATATATTAAAAATACCAGCAACAAAAGGCTTGAAGCCATAAATGATACAAGTGTAAAGCTATCTATATCAAGAATTCTGTAAAACTCAAAACTGATATTAGATGAATTGATAAATGACTCAAGCGACTGGCTGAAAAGATAAAAAAGTACTACAGCAGGGATAAGGTATACAGAAAGCACAGCAAGGCTACGGCCTGATAAGGGTTTATATTTTTTAATCGGCCACCATCTGTAAAAGCTGTAGGCAATATATGTCAGAAAAATATTGGCAACAAGTATATGGCCTGGAGAAGGGAATAAGTTGCCGGCTGTATACCTGTATGCAGAAAATATTGACAGATTACCGATTATCTCCGGTTTACCAAAAAATAAAAATAAAAAATAAAGGCTTACTGATATTGCAACTGTAATAAAGACACCTATTCTGCCTTCGTTCTTTTTTGCAAACCTGTCGATAAAGCTATTAATCATACTTACCGAAACAACAAAAAAGAGGAGCCACAGTAGCAGAGGGATTATTACGAAGAAAGTATTAAAGTTAGCTTCTTTATCAAATTTTATTGAGAAGATATACTCCCCGTCTATATTATATATCGGATAATCCTCTCCCTGATCCTGCGAAAAACCTGTGCCCGGAGGCAAAGCATATTTCTCCCGGAATCCTGATCTTATTAAATCATTTTCAATATCGTATTCATTATAAATGTCAATAAAATAAATACACAGATTAGCAGAATCTTTAATGGATCCAGTTACAAACCAACGGTTTTGAATAAACTGAAATGGCTTATTAAGATCAAGATTTTTACTATCATCTGGCAGTTCAAATGTATTCTCAGACCATAAAACAAGCTTACCCTTATGGTACCTTGCAAAGGATAGACCATCTTCTTCGGCAATATCCTTAAGCGACATAATTTCATCTTTCGACAATATGTCCTTTCCTGCTATCTCTGACAGGATTTCCTCTCCTTGCTTTTCGAGCTGATTAAGATTTCTGCTGAATCTGGAGGCTTCTCTTCGGTACTTGATATCGCTTTTATAAACTATATCCGAAATAAGCACGCCCGCAATTATCAGTAAAAGATAAATTACACAATTCCTGTTGCTTCCTGAAAATCTCATTCAATTAATATTATTCATTATGATATGGGAGTCCTCCCAGAATTGATAATGCCCGATACAGTTGCTCAGCGAACAATAACCGTACCAACTGGTGAGAAAAAGTCATATCCGAAAGTGATAAAACCATATTTGCCATTTTTCGCAGATCCGAATCCAGGCCATAAGGACCTCCAATTACGAATACAATTCTCTTTGAGCTACTTTGAAACAGGGAGTCGAGTGTTTCTGCAAATTCTATACTGCTCAGTCCCTTTCCTCTTTCATCGAGCATTATTACATAATCTCCTTTTAATATTTTACCCCTTATTGCTTCTCCTTCTTTCTTAAGCTGCTTACTTATATTTAAGGATTTCCTGTTCTTCAGATCAGGAATAGTTATAGTTTCAAACTGTGCAAGCCTGTTAATACGTTTAATATAATCGTCGACACCCTTTAACAGATAATCCTTGTCTGTTTTACCAAGCTGTAATAAGACAATCTTCATAAAAAGACAATTATTACGGTAATTAATTTATTTTTAAATGTCACTTTTGGTCTATGTAAACATACAAATTTATGTACTTAAATATAAATTTTAAGTACTTATAAACAGGTATATTATAGAGTATGAGTTTCAGTAATTGATTATTTTCATATACATTTGTCATACGAGGGTAATAGTTCAAAATACTTCAAAATGAAAAAACAGAACCTGTTTATTATTGCAATGTTATTTCTTGGAAGTTCGATGTGTCTGGCTCAATCTACAACTGTGCCGGCAGAATTAAGCCTGGCGTTTAAAACAGGGGATGTCGAGAAACTATCTGATTATCTTAATAATACCATAGAACTTGTAATACTCGATAAAGAAGATTTCTACACAAGGAAGGTTGCAGAAAATATTCTGCGCGACTTTTTCAATAAAAATAAGGTTCTTGATTTTATTATCAAACACCAGGGAGGAAAGAATGATGCCAGCTTTGCAATTGGAGATCTTCGGACGAGCGATGGATCTTTCAGGGTATATTTCCTTATGAAAAAAGTAGATTCCAAACCTTTAATCCACCAGCTCAGAATTGAAAAAAATGATTCAGGAAGCTATTAACAGCCTGATAGAAAGGGCGCTTGTTGAAGACATTGGAGATGGCGATCATAGTTCGCTATCATCAATACCCCCGGATGCCAGAGGAGCAGCTCGATTAATAATTAAAGAAAAAGGCATTATTGCCGGATTATCTGTTTCTGAACAGGTCTTCAAAAAAGTAGACCCTGATATTAGTTTTGATTGTTTCTTAAACGACGGAGATAAGATTAATATCGGTGATATTGGGTTTGAAGTAAGGGGTTTTCAGCAATCCATTCTAAAGGCCGAGAGACTGGTATTGAATATACTTCAGAGAATGAGTGGAATTGCTACAGAAACACGCAGGTATGCTGATTCTATTAAAGAGTTCAAAACCGCTATTCTCGACACGCGAAAAACCACTCCGGGGTTCAGGGCTTTTGAAAAAGAGGCGGTCAGAATAGGAGGTGGAATAAATCACAGGATGGGCCTGTTCGATATGATAATGTTAAAAGACAATCATGTCGACTATGCAGGAGGTATAGAAAAAGCTATTGAGAGGGCAAAAAAATACCTTAAGGACACAGGAAAAAATCTTGCGATAGAAATTGAGGTCAGGAATTTTGACGAGATCACGCAGGTGTTAAATACAGGTGGTGTTGACAGAATAATGCTCGATAACTTTAGCCCCGACGAAACACGCAAAGCAGTTAAACTTATCGGTGGTAAAATTGAGATTGAATCATCGGGTGGAATAAAATTTGATACTCTGAGAGAATATGCTGCCTGCGGCGTTGATTATATTTCAGTTGGGGCCCTTACTCATCAGATCAGAAGTCTTGACATGAGTCTTAAAGCAATATGAACCAGAAACTAAAAGACAATATAGTAGATCCGCTGCTTTTCTGGTTAAAGAAACTTGTGCTTCCCGGCTTCGACAGAGTTCCTTTTTACGATGTTATATCTTTCTTTATAAGTGGATTTAAGAAAGGGGCTCTGGTAACAAGGGCATCTTCAATAGCTTTTAACCTGATGCTGGCACTCTTACCTACTACTTTTTTTGTTTTTACCCTTATTCCTTTTATTCCGATCCCTAATTTTCAGAATGAAATAATCGAATTATTCGAAAACATTGTACCCGAAAAAGCCTATCTGCTTTTTGAATCAACGATAATTGATGTTATAACCAGGAAAAGTGGTGTTTTTCTTATTACAATGTTTCTTGCCTCGGCCGTTATGTCGTCCAACGGTATACATGCCCTGATACATTCCTTTGTTGTATCTGATCACCAGTTTGAAACAAGAACATGGGTAGCCCAGCGAAGGGTTTCCTTCAGCCTTCTTCTGATTGTAGTCTTTCTTATCGCTCTTTCCGGCGTTCTATTGGTTTTTGGAAGAGACCTTCTACAGATCCTTGTTGATAAAGATATTATTACATCTACATGGCTGAGATACCTGGTTTTCGGTCTTAAATGGATTATTATAGTCGGTATACTCTTCCTGGCAATATCGTCCCTCTATTACCTGGCTCCGTCAAGGAAGGCAAAATTCAGGTTTTTCTCGGCCGGCGCTACTCTTGCAACAATACTTTTTATTATTACATCACTGGGATTTTCGGCCTATGTAAATAACTTCGATAATTACAATAAGCTTTATGGATCTATGGGCACAATACTTGTTATCCTTTTATGGCTCTACCTGAACTCTATATCTCTGCTTATCGGATTCGAGTTAAATGCAAGTATAAAGACTGCAAACATTAATCAAAGGAGTATATTAAACGGAGAAGATTAACTGCAATGAAGATACCGGGCAACCAGCTTTGCAATTTCCTCATTCTTACCATATAATTTCTCACTTAAATCCCTGTCGTCATAGCCTTTTAACCTTTTTACTATACTCTCGATAGTGCCTTCAGGAAATATACCATCCTTTTCATAAAAAGCACGATCTGCTTCCAGGCATTCGGCCGATTCAAAACATGATGCTGGCAAAGAGTCAAGACTATTAAGCTTATCGCTGTTCTCTTCCTTGAAGATATTGACCTCCACATATAGCTCCTCTGCCTCCTTTAAGGATTCCTCTCTTCCCAGACCATATTCTGTAGCCACAACCAGTCCGGCCATAAGAAGGTAAAGATCGGCAGACCCGTCGGGCGCACGAAATTCAACTGTCTGCTTACTGTCAAATGATTCAGCCTCTGATTTTTCTTCCGGATTAGCATCAAATATCATATCAGACTTACCTCTCCACCCAAGTGGAACACGAACCAGCACAGACCTGTTTCTGTCGCCCCAGCAAATATTGGTTGGTGCCTCCTGGTGAGGAACAAGTCGAAGATATGAAGTAGGAATAGTATTTCCGAAAGCTGTAAGAGACTTTGAATGACTTAATATTCCGGCTATCATCTTCTTTGCCATAATACTCAGATCTGATCCTTCCACCATCATATTCTTACCATCTTTCTCAAGCAGCATATGAATATGCAATCCGCTTCCAGCCTTCCCGACAGTAATCTTTGGAGCAAAGCTGACTTCAACTCCATATTCAAAACCAAGCATTCTGACAATCCACTTGGATATAATTAATTGCTCTACTGCTTCTTCTACCTCGGAGGGAAGAAATTCAATCTCATGCTGCTCATAGTCCTCACCATCCTTTGTAAAACTACCTACTTCAGAGTGTCCGTACTTAATCCTACAACCGGCATTTGCGCATAATCTAAGCGCTTCAACTCTTAAATCTTCAAATTTTGCAAAGGGTTTTGTCTGGTGATATCCTTTCTGGTCAACCAGAGGATAGAGATCATCCTTAAATGAACGCACATAATATTCAAGTTCCCCGAGCGCCTTCATCTTCATTCCTGTATTTTTTCTGAACCTCGAATATGCCTTTCGTAATATATTCTCAGGGGCACTCTCAAGCGGATTACCCTTATAGTCGTAAAATGAACAAAGAATCTCAAGAGTTGATTTTTCTGCAAAGGGATTCAGAAATGCTGTTCTGAACCTCGGAATTACGTAAAGATCGCTGGATCCTGCCCCAACAAATGAGAACAGGCTTGAGCCGTCGACCCTCTCACCACTGGTAAGAATCTGTTCCAGATGATCGCGGCTGGATAGCACAAAATTCAAAGATTTGAGTTTTCCGTCTTCAGCTACATACCTGAAGTTTAGCATTTCCACACCTTTAGCCTCAATAAATTTTATTAAATCATCTTTAGTAAACTGACTTGCCGGCTTCTTCAGAAACTGAACAAGTTCATTTGGATTCATAAGTATCTGATTGGTATTCATTTCGTAAAATATAATTCTTTGATTGTAACAAGTCTAATCTATAAGAAAGGAATGCAAATATAGAAAATTAGATTATCACAACAAATGAGCCAGATCATATGCACAATTTGTTAAGCTTAATAAGTGTTTTATAAATAATGAATCGAATATTTTTATACTTTTGAATCCGGAACTTCCATACAATATATTCATGAAAGAAATTACAATTACAATATTATTCTTACTGGCCCTGCTGTTAAGTAGTTGTAAGGAAGAGAAGCATGCCAGTTATATGACCAATCAGAAGGCAGCCGAATATTTCAATAAAATTGATTCTATCTGTAAAAATGAGAAGGCTTCCCTGTGGGGTGAAGACATCTACGGTCCGTTAATGATGGTGGATCCTGATACAAGACAGATTTATGCAAACTTCCAGGACGATGAAGGACTGCTAAAACCACGGGACGGCATATTTGTAGGTATCTACCCAAAGGAAAAAGTAATAAGGGACTTTGCAGTAGTATTCGGTGGTACTCTTACAGGTATGGCTCAACTGAGGTCAACAGAGAACGAGTATGAAATCATATCCAGGTCTGTTCATGCCCTCTTCCACTGTTTACAGATAAGAAAAGGAATTGACACACCCGAATTCCATGCAAGTCACCTTAATGAAAAAACAGCCAGGCTCTGGGTTAAAATGGAGTGGAGAGCCCTACAAAGAGCAGTTCGTACTTCCGGAGATACAAGGACTCAGGCTATAAGGGATGCACTTGTTTTCAGATCGGCCAGAAGGGAGATGTACCCAAGGTTTGTTACAGAAGAAAATAATTTTGAAAATTACGAGGGCACTACCACCTTTACCTATATTTATCTGTGTAGCTCTAATTATAAAGAATATTTAAACCGACTGCTCAATTACTACGACAGGATCTATGATACCAGGAGTTATCCTAATTCATGGGGATTTATCAATGGGGCACTTTACTCTCATCTTTTGTTTGAAAGTGGATTTGACTTCAAAACAATAAATAGCCGGGAAGTTGACCTGGGAGAAATAATCAGGGAAAAATACAAGATCGGACTTCCTGAGATATCAAGAGATATTGCAGGATCTCTGGCCTTTAATTATGATATAGATCTTATTAATGAGGAAGAGCATTCCAGGGAATTAAGGTTAAGAGAAGATCTCAGAAAGACTGTGTCTAAGTATATAGACAGGCCTGTAGTATATCTGGAGCTTGAAAGTCCTAATTTCAGCTTTGAGCCGGGCGATATGACTCCGGTAGACACACTTGGAACGATTTATAATACTCTGAGGGTATCAGATAACTGGGGAAAAATTGTTGTGGATGAGGGTGGTTGCCTTGTCTCTCCCGGTCTTGAATTTATAAGGGTTCCGGCAAAAAATATAAATACCGACAAGAATCATATATCGGGTGACGGATGGCAGATAATATTAAACGATAGCTGGGAGTTAGCTAAATATGACGAAAATTATATTATCAAAAAGCTTCTCCCCTGAGAATACCAGGCTGCCTATTTTTTAAGCTCTTCAAGTCTTTTTTCCAATACCTTAATCTTGGTCTCTGCGTCGGACTGTTTCTTTCGTTCCATAGCGACAACCTTTTCGGGGGCATTATCCACAAAACTCTTATTGTCCAGCTTCTTCATAATAGTATTTAAAAATCCCTTCTGATAATTCAGTTCAGTTTTTATTTTCTCAATCTCAGTCTCAATATCAAGCTTCTCTCCTACGGGAACAAAGTACTCGGTAGTGCCTACAATAAATGAAACAGCTCCTTCTGGTTTCTCTTCCACATAATTAAAACTGGTAATATGTCCCAGCCTCTTTATCACACTCGAAAACTGAGGCAGCTCCTCCTTTCCTGAATAAAGAAGTTCAAGATCTTCCCTGTTTGGAATATTTTTATCCTTTCTTACTGTTCTGACAGATCCGATAATCTGTCTGGCAATATCGAAATCCTTCAGGGTGGCAACAGAAATACTTTCAACCTGTGGCTGCCTTACAAGCATAATTGATTCACTACCCTTCCTTTCCTGCAAAAGCTGCCATATTTCTTCAGTAATAAATGGCATAAAGGGATGTATCAGTCTTACCAGCCTGTCGAAGAAATTAATAGTTGCATCAAGGGTCCTCTTATCAATAGGTCTCTGATAATCAGGCTTTACGGCTTCCAGGTACCAGCTTGAAAAATCATCCCAGAATAAACGATAAACAATCATCAGAGCATCGCTTATCCTGTAATTGTCGAAAGCCTTATTATAATCAGATATAGCCTCTGACAGCCTGTTTTCGAACCACTTTATAGCATCAATACTCCATTTAGGTTGAGCTATTGTTTTATCACATTCCCAGGTTTTAACCAGCCTGAAAGCATTCCAGATTTTATTTGCATAATTCCTGCCCTGTTCCGGTAAACCATCATCATACAGAAGATCGTTTCCTGCGGGCGAACAAAGCAGCATACCTACCCTTACTCCATCAGCACCATATTTATTTATAAGAGTAAGCGGATCCGGTGAATTACCAAGCGATTTAGACATTTTCTTTCTCTGCTTATCACGTACCAGTCCATGCAGGTAAACATCAGAGAAGGGCTTTTCACCCCGGTACTCATATCCTGAAATAATCATTCTGGCCACCCAGAAGAATAATATTTCAGGAGCTGTGATAAGAGCATCTGTCGGATAATAGTACTTCATATCCTCACTGTCGGGTTCGAGTATCCCATTAAAACAGGTAATTGGCCATAACCATGAAGAAAACCAGGTGTCGAGTACATCTTCATCCTGCCTCAGATCGGCAATACTTATATTACTGTCGCCACTTGCTTCCCTTGCTTTCTCTAATGCTTCACCGATTGTCTCGGCAACCACAAAATCATTCCCATTGTAAAAATAAGCCGGGATCCGGTGCCCCCACCATAGCTGGCGACTAACACACCAGTCTCTGACATTCTCCATCCAGTGCTTATAAACATTTCTGAATTTTGAAGGATGTATCCTTACCTCATTATTCATAACCGCATCCAGCGCGGGCTTAGCCAGGTCTTCCATCTTCAGGAACCACTGCATAGATAACTTTGGCTCAATTACAGCATCAGTTCTTTCCGACCTGCCAACCTTGTTTCTGTAATTTTCTGCCTTTACCAGGGCTCCTAAGCTATTCAGCTCTTTTTCAGCCAGATCACGGGCTTCAAATCTGTCCTTCCCTATAAATAAACCTGCTTCTTCTGATAAAGTACCATCATCATTAAATATATCAATGCTGGCCAGATTATGACGAACCCCAATCTCATAATCATTAATATCGTGGGCTGGTGTTATCTTAAGACAACCTGTTCCGAATTCCATATCCACATATTCATCAAAAATTACAGGTACTTCCCTTTCTGCCATGGGAACAATAACCTTCTTCCCCCGGAGATGCTTAAAGCGTTGATCCAGCGGATTAACACATACTGCTGTATCGCCAAGGATGGTCTCCGGTCGTGTTGTTGCTATAGTAACAAAATTTTCTTCTCCTGCTATCCTGTAATTTACATAATAGAGCTTTGAATCCTCCTCCCGGTATACTACCTCCTCATCAGAAACAGCCGTCCTGGCCTGAGGGTCCCAATTCACCATTCTTACGCCTCTGTAAATCTTACCCTTGTTAAACAGATCAACAAAGACTCTTATCACAGACTTGTACCTTATGTCATCCATTGTAAAAAGGGTCCTGTCCCAATCGCATGATGCGCCGAGGCTTTTAAGCTGTTCAAGTATTATGCCTCCATGTTTTTCAGTCCAGTCCCATGCATGTTTAAGAAACTCTTCGCGCGACAGATCATTCTTTTCAATCCCTTCGCTCTTAAGCTTAGCAACCACTTTGGCCTCAGTAGCTATAGAAGCATGATCTGTACCTGGCACCCAGCAAACATTCTTGCCATTCATCCTTTCTCTCCTGACCAGTACATCCTGGATAGTATTGTTAAGCATATGTCCCATATGCAATACACCGGTAACATTTGGTGGAGGAATAGTTATAACATATGGCTCCCTCTTATCAGGCTCGCTCTTAAAAATACCTCTATCCATCCACTCTTTGTACCACCTTCCTTCGGCGGCTGCAGGTTCATATTTCGAAGGAATATTCATTTTGCTCAATTATTTTATAGAACTGCAAAAATATGAATAAATATGGAAGATTTAATCGATAGAAGATTGGAAGATTGGAAGATTGGAGAACTTAGTTGCAACTTTAGCTTGCTTTAGTCACTTTTGTTCACTCTTTTCTGCTATTAATCATAAATTTTCTTAAGCATAAATTATACTTTTGCATATATAAACAAATTCAAGCAAAGAGATCATGCCACAAATATCAGACAAGGGCAAAGCGATGCCTGCATCACCAATAAGAAAACTTGTTCCCTATTCAGAAGCAGCAAAAAAGAAAGGGCGCAAGGTATATCATCTTAATATCGGACAACCCGACATTCCTACGCCTGAAGTAGCACTTAATGCAGTAAGAAACCTTAAGGAAAAAGTTATTGCCTATTCCCACTCGGCAGGTAACGAATCATACCGGAAAAAACTGGCCGGATATTATAAATCTGTTGGTATAAATATCGAATATACCGATTTGCTTATTACTACAGGAGGTTCAGAAGCAGTTTTGTTTGCATTTATGACATGCCTGAACCCCGGGGAAGAAGTAATCGCACCGGAGCCATTTTACGCTAACTATAATGGATTCGCCACAACTGCAGGAGTTAATATTGTGCCGGTAACATCTTATATTAAGAACGACTTTGCTCTTCCCCCCATCGAAGAAATTGAGAATAAGATAACAGATAAAACAAGGGCTATACTGATATGTAACCCAAATAATCCTACAGGTTATCTCTATTCAAAAGAAGAACTACTACAACTTAGAGATATTGTCAAAAAACACGATCTCTATCTTTTATCCGACGAAGTTTACAGGGAATTTTGTTATGATGGAGAAGAACATTTCTCAGCAATGTTTCTGGAAGGAATAGAAGACAATGTAATAATGATGGACTCAGTATCGAAGCGCTACAGTGAATGTGGAGTAAGAATCGGAGCACTGGTAACGCGAAACAAGGAAGTAATAAATACAGCTCTGAAATTTGCACAGGCAAGGCTTAGTCCTCCAGGTCTTGGTCAGATAGTTGGTGAGGCTTCAATAGATACTCCACCAGAATATTTTAAGGAAGTTTACAATGAATATATAGGAAGAAGAGACTTTTTGGTTGAAGAACTGAATAAAATGCCAGGAGTCTACTGTCCGAAACCAAAAGGAGCATTTTACACTGTTGTTAAACTTCCTGTCGACGACTCAGACAAGTTTGCCCAATGGATTCTTGAAGATTTTGAATATAATAACCAGACTGTTATGATGGCCCCGGCAAGCGGGTTCTACTCAACCAAAGGTAATGGGAAAAACGAAGTAAGAATCGCATATGTGCTTAATAAGACTGATCTTGCCAGTGCAATGGAAACCCTTGCGGCTGCACTGAAGGCATATCCCGGAAAAGTCGAATAGGAAGTAAAGCAGATCGAAAAGACTTAGTTGTACAACAGATACTTTGATCTTATATGTTTAAAGCTCCCGAGATCGTACTGCCAGCTTTCTCTTATTTCTTCAGCACTTAAGCCATCTATGATTTGCTGTTTTAGCTTATCATTGCCGGCCAGGGTATTAAAGTAGGAATTAAAGAAGTTATCCTTATCGGAGAACTTATTATATGAATCTATAAGCCAATCGAGGTTCAGTTCTTTACCGGGCACAATACCCTCTTCTATAGCATCTGAAAGATCAAGGCCGTAGCATATCTCTCCCTCCAGTTTTGGGTGAGCTGCGCCCTTGGCCGGAGCCGGAGTAAATGTAAAATCAGATACAGGATAGTCTGGATGACCAAAAACCTGGAAAGGTGAATCTGTGCCCCGGCCGCAGGAAAATACGGTACCCTCAAAAAAACATATTGAAGGATACAGGTAAACAGAATTCTGATTCGGGAGATTTGGTGAAGGCTCAATCGGTAAAATATACTCTGTGTCGTGAGTATAATTAAGGCAATGAACAACTGTAATATCACATTTAGCTCCTCCTTCCAGCCATCCTTCAGAATTTATCATTGTGGCATACTCACCAACGGTCATACCATGAACAACAGGTATTTGCTGCATGCCTACAAAGGAAGTAAACTCAGGGTCCAGAACAGGACCGTCGACATAGTGCCCGTTGGGGTTGGGCCTATCCAGAATAATAAGCTTAATGCCCTGCTCAGCTGCTCTTTCCATAACATACTGAAGAGTCGAAATATAGGTATAGAAACGTGCTCCCACATCCTGTATATCGAAAATAATAATATCCAGTCCTGCCATATCTTCAGGCAGAGGCTTTCTCCTGCTTCCATATAAAGATACAATTGGTAATCCTGTCAGCCTGTCAATGTCGTTTTCGATATGCTCACCTGCATCAATATCTCCCCTGAAGCCATGTTCTGGGCTAAAGATGCGAAGCAGGTTAACATGCAGCGACAGCAGGGTATCGACCAGGTGGCTTTGTCCAAGCACACTGGTATGATTGGCCACGATGCCAACTCTGGAATTTTGGATCATGGGCAGATATATATCTGTCCTTTCTGCACCACATATTATTTTATTGTCTCCCCTTCCCTCGGCACACGAATTAATAAGCGGGAGGAAAATAATAAGGGATAAGATAATTTTCCGGATCATTGCTTTTTTTAACAAATGTAAAATAATTGTAGTGTGTAATCAAAATATCTGGCATAGCGGTAATCCTATAACTAATAATAATTTGCTACTTTTACCCTTCAAATTACAGAAATTGAGAACAGGCCTGTTTATATCGCGAAGACTTATTAAAGAACAAAAAGGAAGCACTTCCTTTTCAAGGCCCATTAATATTATAGTTATTAGCGGTATTGCCATGGGTCTTGCAGTAATGATCCTTTCAATATCAATCCTTACAGGCTTTAAGAAAGAGATTCGCGATAGGATAGCCGGTTTTTCAGGACATATCCAGATTTTAAACTTTGATTCAAATTATTCATACGAAACCGTCCCGGTATCCGGCAATCAGAAATTTATTCCTGAGCTTCAGAATAACCCGGCAATTCAGAATATCCAGGTATTTGCAACCAAAGCCGGTATTATTAAAACTGACGATAATATTCAGGGTGTGGTACTTAAAGGCGTCGGACCGGATTATAACTGGGATTTCTTTAAAAATAATCTCACGGAAGGATCTGTATTAAGCCTCAGCGACTCTGCAAGATCGACCGATGTACTTATTTCCCGCCAGGTTTGCAGACTGCTTAATCTGAAATTAAACGATAATTTTGCGATGTACTTCGTGCAGGATCCGCCCAGGATGCGTCGTTTTACTATTAAAGGAATCTACGAGACCAGCGTTGAACAAATGGACAAGATTTACGTACTCTGTGATATTCGGCAAATACGAAGACTTAATGGGTGGGAGTCTGATCAGGTAAGTGGCTTTGAGGTTTTACTTAATGATTTTAATGATATAGATCTTATGACCTATGCGATAAGGGATGCAATAGGTTACAGGTTTGAGGAAGATCAGGATCAGCTGAAGGTTACCAATATAAGGCTGAAATATCCTCAGATCTTTGATTGGCTTGGTTTCCAGGATACAAATGTTGTAACTATTCTTGTGCTGATGCTTCTGGTGGCCGGTTTTAATATGATATCGGGTCTTCTGATCCTAATACTTGAAAAAACTAATTTTATTGGTATCCTGAAGGCTGTCGGATCGAACAATGGTCTGATCAGAAAAGTGTTCTTATATCAGGCAGCCTACCTGATTGTTAATGGCCTTGCCTGGGGTAATGTTATTGGCATCGGACTTGCCTTTCTTCAGAAAAGATTCGAGCTTATATCACTCGACCCATCCTCATACTACCTCAGCACTGTACCAATCAATTTCAATATTTTTCATATCCTGTTGCTAAATATCGGCACCATGGCAATTATCTTAGCGATGCTGATAATACCGTCAAGACTTATTTCAAGAATTACACCCGTAAAAGCAATCAGGTTTGATTAATTGTTAAAAAAATATTTTCAGGCTGTTTACTTCCATTTATTCGTGTATTTGCAAAAAAATCAAAATAAATTAAGGTAAATCAACCGTCACTGCATCAAATTTTAATTTTGAGCCTGGCTCAGAATGATAACTGAATTTGATATCTCTGTTTTCTTGAATAAATTGCCGACCAAATTATTTTCAATGAAGAAGTTTAATGCCCGAAAAAATTACGAGAGTACACGTAAAGAAATTGGCTTTGTAGATCTGAACGATGCAGCTATTGAAGATTATAAGAGGATAGGGTTTAAGTCCGGACTTGAAGTACACCAGCAATTACTCACTAAGAGCAAGCTTTTCTGCAGATGTCCTGCAGGTATTTATCACAATCATGATAATTTCGATGCTGAGGTAATCAGACATATGCGACCAACACTTAGTGAACTGGGCGAATATGACGGAACGGCTCTCATGGAGTTTAAGACCAGAAAGGAGATTATATACCGTCTGAATAACGAAAATGCCTGCACATACGAAGTTGATGATACTCCTCCTTTTCCGATCGACAAGGAAGCTCTCGATATAGCCCTTGAAATTTCTTTGCTATCAAAACTCAATATTGTAGGAGAAGTTCATATTACAAGGAAACAGTATCTCGATGGAAGTATACCAACCGGATTCCAGAGAACAGCGATACTGGGTGTGGAAGGGGAAATTGAATTAAAAAATAAGAAGGTAAGGCTGATACAGTTAAGCATCGAGGAAGATTCCTGCAGGGAAATATCTGATATAGGCCATACCCGGATCTATAAAACCGACAGACTCGGGATGCCACTTATTGAGACAGTTACCTACCCCGATATGGAGACACCTCAGGAACTGGCTGAAGCTGCAGAATATATAAGATACCTTAATCGCAGTACAGATAAGGTCAGGACAGGTATTGGTGCCGGACGGGAAGATGTAAATGTTAGCTGCAGGGGAGGTAGCAGGGTTGAGATTAAAGGAGTGGCCCATATTCTGTGGATCCCCAGGCTGTCGCATAACGAAAGTTTCAGGCAATATGCCCTCCTTAATATAAGGTCTGTCCTGAATTCAAGGCTTAAGAACGGATCTTCCTGGAAAATGAATTATAAAGAAATTATATTTTCAAATATTAACCTGCTGACGGAGAACATTAAAGGTGCCCTGGATAAAAATTACAGGGTAATGGCTGTAAACCTGCCTCTCTGCAAAGGTATACTTTCACATTTTACACAACCCGGTCATATCTTTGCAGACGAGCTGACTGACAGGCTAAAGGTAATTGCCTGTATAGAAAAGCCAAATATGATTCATTCCGAGGAACTCAACCCTCTTGAATCCGAGAAAGAATGGTCGAAGATAAGGGAATTTCTTGAGTCGGAACCAGAAGATGCTCAGCTTGTTATATGGGGACCGGATGAAGATATTTCAACTGCCCTCGAAACAGTGGAAGAAAGAATTCGGATGGCCTTCGAAGGAGTTCCGCTTGAGACAAGGAAATCGTTACCCGATGGGACAACGATCTTCGAAAGAGTATTACCCGGATCTGACAGGATGTACCCTGATACTGACTCACCCCCTATTCCTCTTGAAGAATCATATATTGAGAACCTTAGAAAAAACCTTCCTGAAGATATCGCTATCAGGTTCTCACAAATGAGAGATTGGAAAATACCTGAAGGAACATTTAAATATTTACTGAGTAAAAACCTTATTCCTGTAATTGAAGATATAGCGGAAAATACTGGCTTTACTCATAAACAGATCGGAGCCTTCCTGGGACAGAGATTCAAGAGAATTGAAGGCATAAGAAAAGGGCATAACAACTTCAGTTTTAAGATTATCTCAAACCTGTTTTACTACCTTGATAATAACGGGCTTAAGTATGAAATTGCAGAACCTATGCTGCACATACTTTATGAACATCCTAAAATGAGGTATGAGTCAATTTTAACAACACTTAATTATAAGAAACTGAGTATTGATGACCTTATTGCACCACTTGATTTTCTGTATAAGAAATTTGAGGAAGACAAAGAAATTGTTGACAATTCCAGGTTAATAAACTGGCTTATGGGACAGTTAAGAAAACAGGCAAGAGGTAATATCGACCTAAGGGACCTGTATTTAAGAGTTAAGGATTTTGCAGAGAATAAAACAAAGTAGATATGACTGAAGATTTTTTCCAGGGATATAAAGGAGAAGCACTTAAGACTCTTAAGAAATACCGTGTAAGGGTATGGGGACAAACCGAAATTGATACCAGCAGGGGAACCTTTACTGGCACTGTGTTGCCAAGATCAGAAAATGACGACGACCTTCATATAGTTTTAAAAATAGAAACAGGATATAATATTGGTATTGATGTCGGCACAATAATAGGGATGAAAGAAACAGGCTATCAAAAAGCCAATTATAAGATCCCGGAAAAAGAATTTCCATATTCAGACAATAAGCCGTCGATTAAACTATTTGGCACCGGTGGGACTATTGCTTCAAGACTGGATTACAGGACGGGAGCTGTTATCCCGGCATTTTCGCCCGGAGAGCTCTATGGTGCTGTTCCTGAGCTTGCAGATATTTGTAATATCGACACCGAAAAACTTTTTGCAGTATTCAGTGAAAACATGGGCCCCGAACAGTATATTACACTGGCAAAGGCTATAGGAAAGGAAATAGAAAACGGCATTGATGGAATTGTAATAGGCCATGGCACAGATACACTGCACCATACTGCTGCTGCATTATCATTTATGGTACAGGATCCGCCGGTACCAATTATACTCGTCGGATCACAAAGATCATCAGACAGACCCTCTTCAGATGCAGCCCTAAATCTTATCCATGCCTCCTGGGCAGCATCACATGGCGATATTGCCGAAGTACTTGTCTGTATGTTCGGACCAACCAGCGACGAGTATGGCTTTCTTCACCGAGGAACCAGAGTACGTAAGATGCATAGTTCCTACAGATCAACATTCAGAACGATTGGTGATACCCCGGTTGCAACTATTACAAAAGAAGGAATTAAGCATATAAAGAAGAATTATAATCAAAGGAGAAAAGATAAGAAAGTAACTATACTGCCATATTTCTCTGAAAAAGTAAGTATGCTATATTATTATCCTCATATGCAGCCTGAAATTCTGGATAATCTTGTAGATCTGGGATATAAGGGCATTATTATTGTTGGCACAGGTCTCGGACATGTGAACCGGGAACTTTACCCCGCCCTGAAAAGAGCAAAGGATAAAGGTGTTTCCGTCTTTATGACCCTGCAAACCATATGGGGTTATGTTCATATGTTTGTTTACGAAACAGGACGCGATATGATGGCCCTGGGAGTTACTCCCCTGGGTAATATGCTTCCCGAGGTAGCATGGGTAAAACTGGGCTGGGCCATGGGCCAGACTGAAGATCAGGAGGAAATTAAAAGAATAATGTTATCACCTGTTAATCAAGAGATCACAGAACGTGAGCCCTATAATGGTTATCTGGTATACCAGGGAGGGGTGCCCGAAGTCGAAAATTTTGTCAGAAGGTTCCATAAGTAAGTAATAATATACCTAAAATAGTATAACAATTTCTTCTATATTTGACTGTTCAGAAAAAGAGCGATAATGATAGTATATTTTCTAACCGGATTGGCAGCAAGTTCTCTGCATGTTGTTTCAGGACCTGACCACCTGGCAGCTGTTACCCCACTGGCGATTGAAAATAAAAAAAAGTCATGGCTTGTCGGATTTACATGGGGGCTGGGCCATACATTGGGAGTGATAATTATCGGCATATTGTTTATTCTCTTCCGGGATCTGATACCCGTTGAAACAATATCTGCCTATAGTGAACAGATGGTTGGCATACTTTTGATAATTATTGGTCTCTGGATCTTCTATAGAATTTTTTCAAACAAACCACACAAAAACTTCAAACCAAAAAGAGATGATGCATGGACTGCACTGAGTATTGGTATTATACACGGAGTTGCAGGCGTAAGCCATCTTATTGGCATATTGCCAAGCCTTGCACTGCCTACCAGGGCTGATTCGGTTTCATATATTCTTGGCTTCAGTGTAGGTACAATAATCACCATGGTCGCATATTCCGCAATTATGGGCATGGTATCTCACAGAGCGACAAAAAATGATCATAGGAAATTATTACTTGGCATCAGAATAGCAGGAAGCACAGTTGCGATTCTTGTAGGTATTTTCTGGATCTTCCAGTCTTCCCATTAATCAAAGCAATAAATTACTTTAATTAACCAAAGTATCTTTGGTGCAAAAAAATCCAGGCAGCAGCATAATATCTGATTATCTTTATAAAATGACTTTATCTGTAATTGCAAACAAACTTGGAGAGGCCCTTAAAGGAAAGTTGCCGGGTACTGATATTCAATGGGAAATGGCGTCATCCGATCGGATGATCAGTGACTTCCCCAGGAAAAAGAAAGAAGACTCCAGGCTCGCTGCTGTATTGATTACACTATATCCCTTAAATGGCAAAATCCATACTCTCTTTATTCAGCGTCCGGTATACAGCGGCATTCATAGCGGACAAATTGCCTTTCCTGGCGGAAAACAGGAAGACTCAGACATTGATCTTACAGCAACTGCCTTAAGAGAGGCCCACGAAGAAACCGGCATATGCAGCTCAGATATTACAATAATGGGCAGCCTTACTCCTCTATATATTCCGGTAAGTAATATTGAGGTTACTCCTGTGGTGGCTTACTCAGCTACAAGACCGGATATCAACTCAGACAGCGATGAAGTTGTATCACTTATTGAAGCAGAATTATCTGCTTTTTATGATCCGGCACTAGTAAAAGAGAAGGCAATGCTAATAAGAGATGAAATGCTGAATATTAAATATTACGATTATAAGGGACATATTATCTGGGGAGCCACTGCAATGATATTATACGAGCTCCTGGTAGTTATCGAAGAAAACCGGATTATTTTAGAGCCAGGAGATTAGTATAATGCTCATAGCGGTCCAGAACCTCATTTACATAATTAAAAGGTTCCTCTCCACGACAGAATCCGTGTTCAACAACAGGATCGTGGTAGAATTCAGGATCTGATTTTTTAAGAAGGTAATAAGCAACATTATCATCCCAAATATCTGGATCCCGTCCGTTTTTACGAGCCAGCCTCCTCGCATCAAGTACATGACCCGGACCTACATTATAAGATGCAAGAATAAATTTCAGTCTTTCAGATTCATCTTCGACTTTATCCTCGAACATCTCCTGAAGCCATTTAATATACATAACTCCGGCCTGTATATTCCTTTCTGGTGATTTTTTTACGTCTATTCCAAAATGTTCTCCTGTTGAAGGCATCAATTGCATAAGCCCATAAGCGCCTGCCCAGGAAGTTACATCAGGATCAAAACGTGATTCCTGTGCCACAAGTGAAGCAAGTAAACGCCAATCCCAGCCAATGGAGTCGCTGTACTGCCTGAAATAATTATCATACTCTGAAACTCTTCCGCTAATAAGCGAGTAACTATCGCTCCTGACCATTGTACTCGACCTGGCATTCTTAAAATATTTGGCATATAAAAGCGCATAGCTTGTGCTCTTTCTGTATGTGTTTATCCAACTGTTCAGGCTGGCTACAAGTTCATTAGACCCGCTTTTACGTACAGCCCATGCAAAATTCTGGGGAAAACTTATCGGTGTATCAACATCCAGATTCGAATAGTAAGTACGGTTAACAAGACCAACGTTCTCATCACATACAGTATAGTCAATTTCCTTATCGGCCACAAGTGTTATCAATTCTTCAACCTCCATCGGAACTTCAACAATATTTATTGAATCACCTATCTCATCCTCAAGATTCTTAAGTCGTTGTGCAAAAGAGGATCCACTCTGCACATATACCGTTTTACCTGCAAGATCAAGCTGGTTACGTACAAGTTCCCTGTCGATATCATCCCTGGTCATCTGGCGCCAGTTATCAGGCCTGCGCTGCACAAGGACCTGTCTTGTCTGGCCTATTGGTGCAGAAAATTTAACTCTTTCCTTTCTTTCATTATTTACGGCAAGGTTAAGAGCCATCAGGTCTACTTCTCCCCTGTCGAGCATTTCAAAAGAAATATTCAGGTCGTTCTCTGTGATTATCTCAAGTTCCAGATCGATATAATCAGCAAAGGCCTGCAATAAATCAAACTGGAAGCCCATGGGCTCTCCCTTATATATAAAATAACTGGTTGAATTATAATCGGTAATAGCTACAAGCTTACCCCCTTCGCGAATCTGACTAAGATCTTTATGTACAATTAATGACTGATTGTCATCATTGGAATATGTATTACAGGAAAAAGTAGTGAACAATAAAAATATTACAATTAATAAGAGTCTTGCACCCAAAATACGTTATTTAGTTAGACATATGCCTTAATACCTGAGCAAAAAAGCGCGGCAAATATACAAAATTAATTATAAAACGTCCATGCAACACCATATTTGAACATCCTGACAGGCATCTGATAAGAAGGAACGTACTGATAATTATCTGACATAAATTCAAGTCCCTGATTAACATGCTCAAACGAAAAGAAGAATCTTGTTCTCTTTAACTTTAAGTTAATGAAGGCATTAAGGTATGGGTAATTACCTGTCTTTATCTGGTCCTGGTTATAGAATGATCCGGTAGACGGCATATAACCCGATGCAAAGTATGAAGTATTGTAAATTCCTTCAACACCAATCTGAAATCCCAGCCGGCCACCTGTAACTTCAAATCTGATTAAATGATCAAAGTAGAACGAACTCTTTACTGCCATAAAAGGAAGATCAAGTATATCGGTATGACTCGATTTCTGAATCAATATACGGTTAACAGACCTGAATTTCCAAAAATGAAAATTCTTATTAACCCTTATAGCCAGTACAGATATCGGACCATTAAACTGATCAGGTACAGCCTCCTTATTGAAATATAAATAGTTAGTTATCAGCGAATAGTCAGCAGACAGATCCAGATAAGTATGAGGTATTCTATATCCTCCTCCTATATTTACCCGTAGTTCCTTCTGAAAATCATTACTCCATTCAAAGTGGTTGCTTCCATAACTCTTCTGCCAGAAAGATGGCTCACTATTTATAAATGATCCTGTACCATATATTTCAGATGACCATTTACCTGAGCCAATAATCTTTTCTATTCGCCCCTTGATATTAAAATCACCCGCCTTATAACCCGAAATGTATAGATTACCGTCTGCCTCCCACCAGAATTTCTCGCCGATTCTGTTTGATAATTTACCCAGAATAGCATTCGATGAATTCTTCCACTCGAGTGTATCTGAAAAAAAGACAGTGTCATGAAGAGGTCTGATCTGGGAATACAAGTTCATCTCATTTGTTATACCTATTCCTATATCAAGCTGAAACTTTTTTCCTTCACCTGATGAAAAATCGAATCTGATAGTATTTCGTAATACCCTGCTATAAAGAGAATCCAGCGTCGCAACATTATTCCTTACCCCGGTTATATAAACAGAATCGTAGAATCCAATATCAGGAGATTCATCGTAATAGGTCTTTTTACCGTTTTCCCAGCTCAGAATATGGCTGAATGTTCCCATTACCGATGATATTTTTTTTGAAGAAGCAGAATCCCTTACTTCTTCTGAATTACCGCCAATGGTAAACTTCTGGACCAATAAAAAATCTTTATATCTGAATACCGACTCGGCATTATTTAAACCACCAAGATTTGTTGGCAGGTCTTTAGTTGCCACTGTCCCTATCTGGCTGATATCTGCTATACCCCCGTTTTCGCCACCTTTAAAATTATTCAGGGTCCATGATCCAAAAACCTTATATCTCCTTCCCAGATAAGAAGAATGCAGGGTGAATGACCTGTCGTCTGTTGCCTGGTATCCATATTGTCCCAGGCTATTTATTATCTTCAGATCCAGACCTGCATTTAAGAACCTGTTAATATTCTGGGAATGTTTTATATTAAATGTCTGCTCTGCTTCTGTCCTTGCTCCTCCATAGGAAAACACCAGTTCGGTAAATGGAACCTGAGTGTCGAAATATACCTTATTTCCAAGGTGACTCATATATGGTTTATAATGTCTGTAAAGAAACTCATCAGATTTATAGGTCCTTCTGAAAAAATCGAATTCTTCAACGGGTAAACCATAGTTACCCAGAGATGAATAGAAAGGGCTCTGTTTATCAAGAATCTTATGCTCCTGAAATCCAGACAGAGCAGTATCTATAGGTATAGGAACTATCAGAGTATAATCATCAGATAACATGTATTGCCTGGTAATACGAGCCAGCCTGGTGCTATCCTGCTGGGCGATTGCGGGGAATGTACCACCCAGCATAAATATGAATACAATCAATTTTCGCATTGGTCCAAAGATAGCAAAAAACTCCCTGCAGTAGTGCCTTTGATCCCTTTGGCCGCGTAATTTGTTCCCTTTGGTCGCGTAATTTGCAACTTCGTTGCGTTATTGGCTTGTTTCACTCGCGTAAGATACTCCATTGCGTCGTTTAATCTTTAAGAAACTATAATTACTAATTACGCTGAGCGCAGTGAAGCTCCTTACGCTGCAAAAGCAGCAAATTACATTGCCAAGCAATATATTTCGCCGTACAGAGTACGGCAAATTACATCGCGCCAGCGATTTAATCTACATTATCATTCAGATAAGCATTATCATCTCGTAAAACAGGTTCATCATCATCATCGCTAAGAGTAAAGGTAGAAATTTCAGATTTTTCCTTATCGTCCGATTTATTAATCTGAATATTCTTTCTTACAAAGGCAGGAACATCCTCAAACTCATCAATATTATCCTTCATGGTATCGTTAGAAAGGCCCTTGTTTTTAATAATATTCTGCATATGCTTGATCTTCCTTAGGGTACCCTCTCCTGAATGATCGTGATCAGCAGACTGGACATCACCGGCAGCAACTACGTCAAACTCAATTATTCCCTGCTTCTCATCCAGATCATCATCGCTGATTACAGACTTCTTTCGCTTTGCTTTTATCAGCTCGTCGTCGGCAGTTTCTATAACTCTTTTAATTACCTTTTCTCCTGTATTAAGGGTAACCCTTTCTGTCTTTGAAACCGGCTTATATGGCTCAATAATACTGTTTGATTCAAAACCTGTAGCTATAACCGTTACACTCACTTTAGCATCCAGGGTATTATCATTCGAGATTCCTCTTATAATAAGGGCGTCATTTGAAGCAACATCATATATATAATCAGTAATCTCGCCAAGCTCATCCATTGTAAGTTCATGCTCCCCTGTGCCTGATTTAACATTCAGGAGTATACTTTTTGCTCCGGTAATATTATTTGAATTCAGCAGGGGAGAATTAATTGCCTCCTGTATAGCTGCCAGAGCCCTGCCCTCACCACTGGCAAGTCCTGTGCCCATCACTGCCACACCTGAGTCACGCATTACCGTTTCCACATCTGAGAAATCAACGTTTATATAACCAGCCTCAGTAATAATCTCGGTTATACCCTTTACTGCTGTAGCAAGAACATCATCAGCTTTTGCAAATGCGGTAGATACACTCTGGTCGCCATAAATCTCCCTTAGTTTCTCATTATTAATAACCAGCAGGGAATCAACATGATCTTTTAACTCGGTAATACCTTCAATAGCATTCTTAATCCTTATCTTTCCCTCCGACTTAAAAGGTATTGTAACAACCGCAATAGTCAGAATACCTGCTTCCCTGCATGCCCTGGCAATTACAGGTGTTGCCCCCGTACCCGTTCCTCCTCCCATTCCGGTAGTTATAAAAACCATCCTGGTATTGCCCGACAGAGCGGTCAGCACTTCTTCCAGGTTTTCTTCTGCCGACCGTTTACCTGTATCCGGTTTACTACCTGCTCCACGACCCTCTGTTAAAGATTCTCCTATCTGCACCTTAACAGGGACAGGGCTCTCAGCCAGGGCCTGAGCATCTGTATTACAGATCACAAAATTCACATCCTTAATACCATGGTTAAACATGTAGTTAACGGCATTATTGCCGCCTCCACCTATCCCAAGAATTTTTATTATTGAAGACCTCTCTACCGGGAGATCAAAATTCATCAGATCATCTGACATGACATATCGATTTTAATTATTTTTCTTCAGCCTGCTTGTAAATATATAAACCATATTAACTTATTCTCTGATCTTCTGTCTCAAACATTTTACCCAGGCTCTGCTTTAGCTTTTCAGTCCATGAAATTTTTGTCCCGGCATGTTCTTCGTATATTTCACTATGCTCATCATTAACAGGATCTGTATCTTTCAACCCGGTATTCTCATCAGTTCTGGATCCTGCATTAAATGTACTTTTAAATGTTTCCAGATAATCAAAGCCCCTCATAATCAAGCCAACACTTGTAGCGAACATTGGCTGATTAATCTCTTCCCTGGATGATCCGGAAAGATTTTCATTTGGCAATCCGATCCTCACATCCATTGCTGTTTTAAACTTTACCAGCTGAGGAAGGTGCTTAAGCATTGCCCCTCCTCCAGTCAGGACTACTCCGGCCGATAGTTTCTCAGCATAACCTGAGCTCTGAATCTCAAAGTTAACAGCGTCAATAATTTCCTCCATCCTCGACTGTATAATATAAGCAAGGCTCTTAAAGGAAATTTCTTTGGGCTCACGTCCGCTTATTCCAGGAACAGAGACTACCTTATCTTCAGGAGCTATATCCCCAAGTGCTGATCCATACTGCAATTTTAGCTGCTCGGCAAAACGCTGCAGAATAGAACAACCTTCCTTAATATCTTTTGTAACAACATTACCTCCAAATGGTATTACGGCAGTATGCCTGATAATATTATCGTAATATACTGCTACATCAGTAGTTCCTCCACCAATATCGACGAGTACAACCCCGGCCTCTTTCTCATCATCGGTCAGAACTGCGTCTGAAGAAGCAAGTGGTTCAAGGATAAGATCCTTCACATTCAAACCTGCTTTCCTGATACATTTCTCAATATTTTTAGCAGAGGCAACCTGACCTATTACTATATGAAAATTTGCTTCCAGTCTTCTTCCACACATCCCTATAGGATTCTTTACCCCTGTTTCATTATCGACAATAAAGTTCTGTGGAATAACATGAATAATTTCCTCTCCGATCTCAATTGGAATTTTGTGCATATCCTGCGTCAGGTTAAACACATCTTCTTTCTGGATCTCATCATCACTGCTATCACGATTAATATAGCCGCGACTCTTCATGCTCTTAATATGCTGCCCTGCAATTCCCACAAAAACGTCGGTGAAAGCAACATCAGACCTGAGTTGAACATCTTCAACTGTTTTCCGGATAGCATTCACAGTTTCTTCGATATTTAAAACAACTCCTCTTTTTACTCCATTAGAGGGAGCTTTGCTCAAACCCAGAATCTCTATCCGGCCGTTTTCATTTTTTTTGCCGACTATGGATACAATTTTTGTTGTTCCAATGTCGATTGCTGCTACAAACTGTTCTCTCTGTTTCATAGTGAAATAAATATGGTTTTATTGCTTATTATCTCTTTTTACAAACTATTTGTCCTTCAAACATCAAATTAATCTCCCTGTACTTATTCCATCCCGCCAGTGGGAGTGCCTGGCTGTATAATTCTTCCAGGTAGCCTAGTTTTTCTTCAAAACTATCAGGACTGCCAATCTTTACTACATGATTTCCTACCCTTGGTATAATATCTATATTCCCATTGTCTGCAATCCATATCTGCTCTATCTGTCCGGCCCAGAATTCATTCTCGCTTACAGTAGTTATTATTCCCAGTATTTTTTTTACGATGCTGTCTTCAGGTAATGACCTTATATTACCCTCTGAAATAGAATTATCAGGTATGGAAATATTGCCGCTAACAACTAATACCCTTGGCGTATATATCTGGCTAAATGGAATTATCTCTCCCTCACTGTCTATATAATAACTATTACCGTATGAGGTAATTATCCTTACAAGCGGATTGCGTTGATCTGCTTCTATATGCAACACACCATCAGCGGTTTTATATACCTCAACTGATTCAAGTTCTCTTATTTCCCTGACTCTCGTTTCAATTTCACCTGAAGAAATATCCTTGATGGGTTTCCCGAGTAAGATCTCATTGTCGTTATCTACAAGCTCCCTAATATGCTCAGCCGTAACAAAGCTATAACTGGCTGAATCAATAACCCTGATACTTAAACTTTTGCAATTCTCACCGAATACCCTGCTGGAAATAAATGATGGCATAATAATCATATATACCGCAAGGGGAAGCCACCATATTTTACGTATTATCTTCATAACAGACCTCCTTTCAGCATTTCTTCAAGCGGAGAAACAAGGGTGTCAATATCTCCTGCACCAACAGTAAGAAGAATATCGAGCTTCTTGTCTGAAAGAAATTCTACGAGGTTTTCCTTCTTAATAAGCACCCTGTCCTTACACTTCATCCTGTCAAAAATAATCTGAGAACTCACCCCTTCAATTGGCTCTTCCCTTGCAGGATAGACAGACAATAAAACAACCCTGTCGGCAATATCGAGAGATCTCGCAAAGGCATCTGCATGATCGCGGGTACGTGAAAAAAGGTGGGGTTGAAAGACTATTGTAATATGCCTGTCTCCATAAAATTCGCGAACCGAATTTATTAAGTAATCCAGCTCCTTCGGATGGTGCGCATAGTCATCAATATAAATAAGCCCATCACTGCTATATCTGATATCAAATCTTCTTTTTACACCCTTAAAGTGAATCAGGGCTTTCCTTATCTCATCATCGCTTACACCAATCAGGGATGCAAGTGATATAGCAGCTACAGTGTTTTCAAGATTAAGCTTTCCCGGAAGGTTGGATATAAGATCAGTAATTTCTCCCGACGGACTTATAACATTAAAATAATAAGCACCTTTTACAATTCTCAGCTTATCGATTCTGAAGTCTGAGCTCTTATCAAGTCCATAGGTATAGACCGGTGTCTTGCCCTGTCCTTTAATCTGATCTCTTATTTTGCTGTTTACAACAAGAGAACCGCCCTCGCTGATCTTTGATACAAAAATATTATAAGCCTCTACCATATTATCCAGGCTGCCATATATATCAAGATGATCGGCGTCAAGTGAAGTAATAAGTGCCAGATATGGAGTTAAAAAATGGAAAGACCTGTCGTATTCATCAGCTTCAACAACTGTTATGTCGCCCCGTCCCGTAATAAGATTACTATTATAGTTACAGGAAATACCACCCAGAAAAGCAGAACAATCTATGGCTGATTGTTTTAACAGGTGCGCTGTAAGAGTTGAAATACTTGTCTTTCCATGTGTTCCTGCTACTGCGATTGCTGTGCTCCTGTCTGTTATTAAGCCAAGAAGTTCGGCTCTTTTAAATACTCTGAAGCCACCGTCGACAAAGTAATTATATAAGCTATTATGTTGTGGTATGGCCGGAGTAAAAACAATTATTGTCTTATCCCTGTTATTAAATTTCCCGGGCAGTATATCAGTGCTATCTTCAAACTGAATTGCACATCCTTCAGCAAGCAGTTGGTCGGTTAACACTGTCCTTGTCCTGTCGTAACCACCAATATCAAATCCGCCTGCAAGGAAGTACCTTGCCAGGGCACTCATACCAATGCCCCCGACACCGATAAAGAAGATACTATCTATATTTCTGAACTCAATCATTCTGCCAGTTTAATTATTTCATTGGCAATCCTTTCGTCCGAATCACCAATTGCAAGCTCAGCTATATTACTGCCAAGTAATTTTCTTTTCTCTTCGTCCTTAATAAGTTCCAATACCATATCAACAAGTTGTTCTCCTGCATCTTTATCTGATATTGTAATCGCGGCCCCCTTCTCTGAAAGTGCCATAGCATTTTTTGTCTGGTGATCTTCGGCTACATTCGGAGACGGAACCAGGATAACGGGTCTTGCGCTCAGGCACAATTCAGAAATAGTTCCTGCTCCAGCCCTCGATACAATAATATCGGCTGCACTATAGGCATTCTCCATCCTGTCAATAAAGTCCAGCACCTTAATATCATTATTAATCCTTCCTACAGATTTTTCTGCCATACTCTTATAATAATACTTCCCTGTTTGCCATATTACCTGACATCCTTTTTCAATAAATCTTTCCAGTCCGCTCAAAACTGAATTGTTTATCGTTGCTGAACCCAGCGACCCTCCCAGTATTAATACTACGGGCTTTATATCAGAGAAGCCAAAATAATCAAGGGCTTCCTTCCTGCCGACAGACATCTCAGAGATATCTTTTCTTACCGGATTACCGGTAAAAATAATCTTAGATGCATCAAAATATTTATCCATACCCTCATATGCGACGCATATCTTCGACGCCCTTCTGGCAAGCAGTCTGTTGGTAACGCCGGCATAGCTGTTTTGCTCCTGTATCAGGGTAGGTATTCCCATGGCGCCTGCTCTTCTCAAAAGAGGTCCGCTGGCATATCCTCCCACTCCTACAGCCACATCAGGCTTAAACTCTTTAATGATCATTGAAGCTTTCATTAAACTTCTAAATACCTTAAACAATACTGCAAAATTCCTTAAACTTATTTTCCTTCTGAGTCCTTCAACAGGTAATCCTATAATTCTATAACCGGAAGCAGGAACCTTTTCCATCTCCATCCTTCCTTCAGCACCAACAAAAAGCAAATCAATATCGGGATCTAAGGCCTTTAATGCATTGGCAATAGATATAGCCGGGAAAATATGTCCCCCCGTACCACCCCCGCTAATTATTATCCTCTTATGCTGGTGCTCCTTCATATATTACTCCATCTTCTTCATTTTCAACATACTCATCATCAAGTTCTTCATTATTTACCCGGGCATTTACAACCCTGCTTACACCAAGTATTGCTCCCAGGGAAAAGCTTGTTACAAGCATTGAAGTTCTTCCCCAGCTTATCATAGGCAGAGTCTGCCCGGTAACAGGGAATAGACCCACTGCCACGGCCATATTCAGTATAGCCTGAACCACAATCATTATAGTCAGGCCCATCACAAGAAAGGCAGGAAAGGCTGTTTCACACTTTTTTGCAATTGCAATCGCTCTGAACAGCAGAATCAGGTACACAAATATTATTGGTACAGCCCCGAAGAATAATCCATATTCTTCAATTATTATTGCAAAAATAAAGTCTGAATTTGATTGTGGTAACATATTACGCTGCACACTATTACCAGGGGCCTTACCTATCAGCCCTCCCGAGGCTATTGCGATTTTCGCCTGATTTGACTGGTAATCCCCATCAGCATCTTCCTCTCCTGATATAAAATTCTCAATCCTGTCTTTCCACACCGAGACTCTGTTAGCCTCAGTAGCCATATCCAGAAGCAGGGCAATTAAAATAACTCCCACTACTGCCATCCCCAACCATGCCGCTAAATATTTTAAGGGTACCCTGCCAATAAACAGAATTAACATACAGATTCCAAAAATAAGCAATGCCGTAGACAGGTTTTCCGGTAGTATCAGCGCACAGACTATTGCTATCGGGACAATAAATACTCGTGTTAATAACTTAAAATCGTTTAATTCATGCTGATGCCTTGATAGTAAGCGAGCCATATAGATCACCAGCGAAACTTTTGCAATATCAGATGTCTGTATCCTGAAGCCTGTTCCCGGAATAGTTATCCACCTTGCAGCTTCATTAATCCTGACCCCGAAAATCAGGGTAAGAATTAATAGTATTATCGATACAAGCACGAAGAATCCTGCCAGTGATGAATAGATCCTATAGGGTAACTGATGCGTTACAACTATAATAAATAAACAGAAAACAAGCATTACCCCCTGTGATTTCAGAAAGAAGGTAGTATTGCCATCATACCTCGAAAATGCTACACTCACGGAAGAGCTGTATACTGCAAGCAGTGAGTAAATCATAAAGACTACTATAAGCCCCCAGATAACTCTGTCTCCTTTGAATATGCTTCCGAATGTTGACTTCATCTTCTTAACTTGTTATAAATTTCTTACAGCCTCCTTAAACTGTCTCCCCCTGTCTTCGTAGCTCTTAAACAGATCAAAACTGGCACATGCTGGCGATAATATTACAGTATCTCCGGTAGCTGCCAGGTAGTAAGACGACTTCACTGCTTCTGCCATTGAATCAGTCTCAACAATTGTCGAAACAATGCTGTCAAAAGCCCCGACAATTTTATCATTATTCTTACCCAGGCATACAATGGCTTTTACCTTCTTCCGGACAAGATCAGTCAATTCTGAATAATCATTTCCCTTATCCACACCTCCGGCTATCCATACAACATTATCAGGCATACACTCAAGGGCATACCACGTTGAATTAACGTTTGTAGCCTTGGAGTCATTAATAAACCTGATCCCATGAACCGATAATATGGTCTCCAGACGATGTTCCACTCCCTGGAAATCAGAAAGACACTCACGAATAAGCTCCTTCCTTATATTAACTATTTTACCCGCTATTGATGCCGCCATAGAATTGTAAGTATTATGACGACCTTTTAATGCAAAATCGTGGATTGACATAATCTGTTCACTTTTATTGTGGATATTGAGGAAAAGGATTTCTTCTTCTATAAATGCTGTCATTCCTTCCATTGAAGTATCAGAGAAAGGCATCAGGCGTGCCAGAGGCTTCCTGCTTTTTATTTCATCTTTAAGGATAGGATCATCGGCCCAGTAAATAAGATAATCAGATGGTGTCTGGTTATTTATTATTCTGAATTTTGAATCTATATAGTTTGAAAATTCATAATTATATCTGTCGAGGTGGTCAGGTGTTATGTTCATAATAATTGCTACATCAGCCTTAAAACTATACATCCCATCCAGCTGGAAGCTGCTTAACTCAATTATATAATAATCGTGACTCTGTGTTGCTACCTGAAAAGCATAACTATGTCCGACATTACCGGCCAGACCAACTTTCAGACCTGCCCTTTTAAAGATTTCATATATAAGAGTTGTCGTGGTTGTTTTGCCATTGCTGCCTGTAACGCAAATCTTAAAAGCCTCACAATACCTGCCTGCGAACTCAATCTCAGAAATTATTTCAATACCACTCTGCCGTGCTTCCATGATTAATGGTGCACTATCGGGAATGCCCGGACTCTTAATAATTATATCAGCGTTCAATATCAAAGCTCTGCTGTGACCCTCCTGTTCGTAGCTGATATTATATTGCCCTAGCATAGAAAGGTATTTATCTTTAATGGGGCCACTATCGGATACAAATACATTATAGCCCTTTGTGTTAGCCAGAATTGCTGACCCACAACCGCTTTCTCCTGCTCCCAATATGACCGCTCTTTTACTCACTTTGCTATACCTTACTTTTTACTTTTTACTTTTTACTTTTTACTTTTTACTTTTTCCTGTTTCCTATTTCCTCTCTCAACCTATCTTATCTTCAGTGTTACAACACTAAGTACTGCCAGAAGAATCGCCACTATCCAGAACCTGGTTACAATCTTAGGCTCCGGGAATCCTTTTTTCTGGTAATGATGGTGGAGAGGAGCCATAAGAAATATTCTTCGGCCTTTACCAAATTTTCTTTTAGTCCTTTTAAACCATGCTACCTGGATCAATACCGAAAGGCTTTCGGCAAAGAACACCCCACAAAGGATCGGAATAAGCAATTCCTTTCGGATGATTATGGCAAATACAGCGATAATGCCTCCTATTGCCAGGCTTCCTGTATCTCCCATAAAAACCTGGGCCGGGTATGAATTATACCATAAAAAGCCAATGGCCGCACCAATAAATGCTCCGGCAAATATCATTAACTCGCCTGTGTAGGGGATATACATAATATTCAGGTAACTTGAATAGATAATATTACCCGAGACATAGGCCAGGATACCAAGGGTTACAACCATTATAGCAGATGTACCTGTTGCCAGTCCATCAAGGCCGTCAGTCAGATTTGCACCATTGGAGACAGCCACCACAATGAATATTACCATAATCACAAAAACCAACCATCCCCATGGCTGTCGCTTATCTTTGCTTACAAAGGGTACCAGCCAGGAGTAGTCAAACTCATTATCCTTAATAAAGGGAATGGTTGTCTTGGTTCCCTTTATATCCTCTGATGTATATTCTATTACATCATTCTGGATTGGAGACCGCATAATCTGATTTAGTTCGGTATTTTCACCTTCTTCAAAAGAAATCTCCCTTATAACAACATCATCACTTATATACAGAGTAATCCCAACCACCAGACCGAGGACCAGCTGACCGAGTATCTTAAACCTGCCTGCCAGACCTTCCTTATTCTTCCTGAATATCTTAATATAATCGTCAACAAAGCCAATAAATCCAAGCCATATTGTCGTAATAATCATTAATATAACATAGATATTATCGAGGCGGGCAAACAGAAGTGTAGGAATCAGAATTGACAAAATAATTATTATCCCGCCCATCGATGGAGTTCCTTCCTTGCGGTACTGACCCTCTAAATCCAGATCGCGAACCACTTCACCCACCTGCTTTATCTGGAGATATCTTATTATCTTTTTCCCGAACAAGAGTGATATCAGCAGAGAAGTAATTATCGCAGAAGCTGTTCTGAACGAGATATATTCAAACAATCCTGCGCCAGGTACATTTAATTCTTCCAGGTATTTGAACAGATAGTATAACATTCGGCTTTATTGCTTTTGTATTTATAGTTCAAGAATTTTCTTAATCTCTTCACGGTCATCAAAATGACTTTTTTCTCCTTTTACTTCCTGGTATGTCTCATGCCCCTTACCTGCTACCAGAACAATATCTTTATCCTCTGCCAGCATCAGAGCCGTTTTAATTGCCTCTCTTCGATCGCTGACCCTGAGAACTCTTTTTAATGCATCTGCCGGCACACCACTTATTATATCATCGATAATTTTTTCCGGATCTTCACTGCGCGGATTATCAGAAGTAAAAACCACCCTGGTGCTTCCTGCTGAAGCTATCTTACCCATTACAGGTCTCTTTGATTTATCCCTGTCTCCCCCGGCTCCCACAACCGTTATAAGAGACATCCCTTCGATCTTAATCCGGTTAAGCGCATTCAGTACATTTTCAAGTGCATCGGGAGTATGAGCATAATCTACAATTGCGGTTAGTCCTTCTGAAGATCTTATTACCTCCAGCCTGCCTTCTACAGGATCCATACTACTTATGGCAACCAGAACTTCAGTTTTATCTGCGCCCATCTCCACAGCTGCTGAATAAACGGCGAGCAGGTTATAAGCATTAAAGTCTCCAATAAACTTTGTTGATATCTCACTGTTATCAATCTTCAGAAGCATCCCTTCAAATCTTTCCTCAAGGATCCTGCACCTGTAGTTTGCATCTCTCCTTAAAGCATAGCTCCTTTTTCTCGCACAACAGTTCTGCAGCATAACTTCACTCCTCCTGTCATCCAGATTTACCAGGGCAAAAGACAAGGGTGGTAATTCGTCAAAGAATCTTTTTTTCGCGGTGATATAATTATCAAAATTCAGATGGTAATCAAGATGATCATGAGTCAGGTTCGTAAACAATCCGCCTTCAAATACCAATCCGTCTGTTCTATGCTGATCGAGGGCTATTGAACTAACCTCCATAAAAGCATATTCACAACCTTCATCTACCATACTACATAAAAGGCTGTTCAGTTGAACCGGGTCGGGAGTAGTATGCGTTGCATCAAGCTGCTTTCTGAAGATCTTATTTCCTATTGTTGAAATCAGACCGGCTTTATATCCGAGAGAGATAAATAATTCATACAGGAGGCTTGCAATAGTTGTTTTCCCGTTTGTGCCTGTAACACCTACAAGCCTTAGTTTCCGGGAAGGATTATCGTAGAAATTTGCAGCCAGGTAAGAAAGTGCCTTTGCCGAATTTTCTGTTAATATCCAACATATATCGTCGTTAATATTATCAGGTAATTCTTCACAGACAATTACTCTTGCTCCCGATTCTATTGCCCGGTCAATGTAGATATGACCGTCTGTTTGAGTTCCCTTTACTGCGACGAAGAGGCTATGTTCAGACACATTTCTTGAATCAAAACAGATACTGCCAATAGAGATATTGACATCTCCGATTATCCGGGAAGTCTCAATATCACTCAATATGTGGCTTAGCACAACCATCAGCTCCTTAATTCAAGTTCAATTACATCTCCCCGATTTATCCTGGTTCCCGGCATAACAGACTGCCTTACCACCCTTCCTTTACCAGTAATCTTTACCTTCAGACCTGCATTTTCAAGAAGAAATAAGGCATCCCTTAGTCCCATTCCTGTTGCATCGGGCACCAGGTTTTCGATCACTGTATGTTCCCTTATCAAAATAGTATCTGATCGTCGTACAGGATTCAGCCATTTCGCATCGGGTCTTACGGCTATCCCGTTAATCCCAAGATGGGCCAGCACCCTGTATGTGTCGGGTGCATATCCTTTCAGAATAAATGGATACTCTTTTTGTGAAGGTTCTTCAATCTGTTTATAAAAACTGGTAGCATAAACCTTATCGGCTATCTCCTTAAATACTGGTCCGGCAACCAGGTTTCCATAATAAATAGAATTTGTGGGGGCGTTAATAACCACTATACATGAATAAACAGGATTGTCAGCCGGAAAATATCCTACAAATGATGCCTGGTATGATACTTTTCCATCCTGTTTATACCCATATTTATCGTTTGCTATCTGGGCTGTTCCTGTTTTACCTGCTATACTGTAGGTATCATTTCTAAGGTTTGTTGCAGTTCCTTCTGTAACAACTCCCTCCAGAAGCTCTTTAACCATCTTTATTGTTGATCTTGAACAAATTGATGATCTCATAACCTCAGGTTCGAAGGCTTCAATCAATTCACCATGGTAGCGAATCTCCTTCACTATCCTGGGCCTCATCATCTTACCATCATTAGCAACAGCATTATAAAATGTAAGTATCTGTAGAGGAGTCATCTGTACCTCGTAGCCATGCGACATCATCGGAAGTGAAATTCCTGACCAGTATTTATCACCTGGGTACCTTATAAGAGGAGATCCTTCTCCTCTTATTTCAATTCCAACCTTTTCATTAAGGCCCATCCTGTAAAGTCGGTCAACGAAATCACCCGGGTGATCCTTATAGTTTTCATTAATTATTTTAGCCGTGCCAACATTAGAGGATTTCTCAAAAACCTCCCTTGCTGTTATTGTTCCATAGCCTCCCCTATGACTGTCGCGTATTACCTTATCGTAATATTTTACCTCACCATTGCCTGTGTCGATTGAATCATCAAGGCTTATAACGCCATCTTCAAGTGCAACCATAAACGAAGCCAGCTTAAATGTTGAACCCGGCTCCGTGCTCTCGCCTATAGCATAATTATATGATTCATAATAATTACCGTTATCTCCGACCTTAAGATTGGCAATCGCTTTAATATCTCCTGTATTTACCTCCATCAGGATTGCCGTGCCATGATGGGCCCCATGCTGATTTAGTTGAGTATACAGGGCACTTTCTGCAACATCCTGAAGATCTATATCAATGGTTGTAAGTATATCATTGCCATCGCGGGGCTCAACTGAGTTATCATCATTTACAGGCATCCATGCTCCTCCTGTCAGACGCTGCTTAAGCACGCTTCCGTTGGTTCCGGTAAGATCACGGTCGAAAGCACCTTCCAATCCTACAACGTTTCCGGCGGCCCCCTTTGTAAGGGATCCTATGGTTCTGCTTGCAAGAATCATATTGGGAAGAATACGCCTGTTATCCAGCTCGGCAATCAGGCCACCCTTATACCTGCCTTCCCTGAATATTGGCAAAGACCTGAGCTCCTTTAATTCTCCATGACTTACCTTTCTTTTAATCAGGTAGTATCTATCGCCTTTAAGCCTTGCCTGGGTCAGATCATTTTTCCAGGAATTAGCAGATTTTAAACCAACTGTTTTCGATAAGCCCTCTGCCAATCCGTCAATTCCCCCGGCCCATACCTTTGTATCCATACCGCTGGACCTGGTATCCATATAAATATTATAGTATGGCACTGAACTAGCAAGTACCCTTCCGTCTTCCGCTAATATATCGCCTCTGTTTGCCGGCACATCATCAGTCTTATAGATATAGCCCTCTCCCATCTCAGTCCACTTATCACCCTCAACAAATTGTATATAAACCACCCTGCCAAGGATAGCCAGAGCTATTACGATAATCATTATATAGATTATCCCGCTTCTCCATACTATTTCATCCCTTAATGCCATTTAATCCTTTACAATCAGTTTATATGGTGGTTCCTTCAGTTCTTTCAGTCCCAGATTTCTTTCATTTACCATTCTGACAACCTCAGATTGCTTGCTCAGAAACATTAATTCAGCTGATGTCGCCAATGCCTCTGATCTTAATTCTTTTACTTCGCGTTGCAGCTGACTGCTTAAGCGAATTGTCTTTTCAGCATGGAACTTGTTAGCGATATAAATAGCGCCAAGAAATGTAAGCAGAGTAAGAAGTCCCAGATTCTTAAGCACCAGTCTCTCGCTTAACAGCGATCCGCTTATCAGGGTCTTTAGAAATCCGTCCTTCCTTTTATTCTCTTTATTTGTGCTATTTATATTATCTTCCATCTTAAATCTTTTCCGCTATCCTGAGCCGGGCACTCCTGGCCCTGCTGTTTATTTCCACTTCCGTCTCCCCGGGCACTATTACCTTCCTGTTTATAAGTCTGAAAGGAGAGTGGGTATTTCCATAAAAATCCTTACTTTCAATACCTGTGAAATTTCCTGTTTTAAAAAAATTCTTTACCACCCTGTCTTCTATTGAATGGTAGCTTATAACAACCAGTCTGCCTCCGGGTTTTAATATTTCGCCCGCCTGGAATAACATCTCCTTTAAAAACTCAATCTCCCTGTTTACCTCAATCCTCAGCGACTGAAATACCTTTGCATAAAACTTATTCTCCCTGCCCCGGGGAGCAAATTCCCTGAGCACATCAATCAGGTCACCCGTGGTAACAAATCTCTGCTGCTCCCTTTGTCTTATTATTGAATCTGCAATCCTGCCAGAGCCTTTCAATTCTCCGTAGTCTCTTAAAACTATTATAAGATCATCTCTCTTATAAGAGTTTAGAATCTCTGCTGCCGTCTTTCCTCCTTTGTTGTTCATTCTCATGTCGAGATCTGAATCAAAGCGAAAAGAAAAACCCCTCCCTGCCTCATCAAACTGGTGAAATGAAACACCCAGATCAGCCAGTAAGCCATCGATACTCTCTATTCCATTATGTCTTAAATTGCTTCTCAGAAATCTGAAATTCTGATTTAAAAAGAGAAACCGGTTATCAACCGGCTTATTCTTTTCAGCATCACTATCCTGGTCGAATGCAATCAGTTTTCCGTCTCCAAGCAGTTCAAGTATTCTTTTTGAATGTCCTCCTCCACCGAAAGTTACATCGACATAAATCCCTTTGGGCTGAATGTTCAGCCCTTCAATACATTCATTCAGCAATGCAGGGACATGATACGTCATTTTTATTCATCTTCAGTGATTAGCCCACCCATCAGTTTCTCAGCCAGATCAGCAAAATCGTCAACAGGCATATCTATCGCTTCATACTTATCCTTCGACCATATTTCTATCCTGCCATCCTGCCCGGCAAGAACCACCTCCTTTTCAATTTCCGCCAGCTGCAACAGCTTTTTCGGAACCAGCAACCTGTTGCTTGCATCGAGTGACAGTTCGGCAGTGCCCTTAAAAAAGTTTCTCAAAAACCTGTTGTGCTCACGGTTATAAGGATTTATCCGGCTCCTGATCTTATTCATTTGCTCTTCCCAGTCCTCGGCTGTAAACAAAACCAGGCAATTCTCGAAGATGTCGCGCCGCACTACAAAATGGTCGCTCCATGACGACTCCATCTGCTTTTTAAAGGCAGAAGGAAAAATCATCCTTCCCTTGGAATCAATCTTGCAACTGTAATCACCTATAAATGTGGCCATAAAAAAATCCAGGTTTTAAATGTAAAAGTAGCAATTTATTCCCACTTTACCCCACTTCCTCCCATTTTTTTACACTTTGTTGAAAACTTTTAACTATCCCGCCGGCCTTTATAGTATACGTACTGTAGACTAGCCACTTATGATTATTTAAAATGATAAAAGGCATTAATGCCCTTTACATACTATTTTTTAATAAATTTGTAGCGCAAATTGACCATTGTAGGACAGCAATAATGGAAGGGGAAAATCCTTTACAAATTGACGTAGCACAGATTCTGAAAGATAAGAGTCCGGGGATTTCAAAATTTGTACCGAAATTCCTGATAAATTATCTCAGAAAAATAATCCACGAAGAAGATTTAAATAACTTTTTTAAGGATTTCGGCAATCTTCATAATGTAGATCTTGTGAGGGCAGGACTTACTTATATGGGGATTAAATACAGTGTTCATAACAAGGAAGCTATTCCCTGCTCGGGTAGAAATATCTTTGTTTCAAATCACCCCCTGGGTGGTCTTGACGGGCTGATTTTTATGACTGAATTATCCAAGTATTTCGATAAGATAAAATTCCCGGTCAACGATATTCTGATGAATGTCACAAATATGGAAGATGTATTCCTTCCGATCAACAAGCATGGGGCACAGGGAAAGGAGGCTGCTATAGCCATTGATAAGGCATATGCCTCTGACAGTCAGATCTTATACTTCCCGGCAGGACTTTGCTCAAGAAAAAAAAAGGGCGAAATTAAAGACCTGGTGTGGCATAAGAGTTTTCTTACAAAGGCGATTAAACACAAAAGGACTATTGTTCCGATTTATTTTTCAGGGCGTAATTCGGATTTCTTCTATAATCTGTCGAATATAAGACTGGGTATGGGAATAAAATGGAATTTCGAAATGCTTTACCTCGTTGACGAAATGTTCAGACAAACAGATAAGGATCTTCACCTTGTATTTGGCAAAGGGTATTCGTGGGATACGTTCGACAGATCAAAAACTCCTATGGAGTGGGCCGACTGGCTAAGGTCAAAATCGTATGAACTGGCAAAACATATTCCAGATTAAAATAAAAAGCATATTTTTGATTAAATTATTCGGATAAATCATTTAATCGGTCTAAAATTAACAGAAACAAGTAATCGGATATTGATTAAACCATGAAGAAGATAGCGTTAAAAACACCGGCAGAAGAGATTGAAAAGGAACTGACCGAAGATAGATTTCTGAGAAAAACGAACAATGCCAATAACGATGTATATCTTTTTAAAAGTCACGACTCTGAGATCCTGATGAGGGAGGTTGGTCGTTTGAGGGAGCTTACTTTCAGAAGTGCAGGTGGAGGAACGGGTAAGGAACTGGATCTTGACGAATATGACTATTCCGAAACAGCCCCTCATCAGCAGCTAATAGTTTGGGATCCTGATCATAAGGAGATTGTTGGTGGATACAGATTCCTTATCCATGACAAAAGGATTAAGCCGACCGATCCTTCAGATATGGCATCTGCTTCATTCTTTAATTTTTCAGACAAATTCAATACAGAATTTCTTCCCTATTTAATGGAGCTCGGCCGCTCATTTGTTCAGCCTGATTACCAGTCTAAGGCAATGGGACGAAAGAGCCTTTTTGCCCTCGATAATCTTTGGGATGGACTGGGTGCAATCGCTATTGAAAATCCAAATGTCAAATATTTGTTTGGGAAAGTTACCATGTATGAACATTTCAATATCGATGCAAGGGATATGATACTTTACTTTATGAAGAAACATTTCTCAGACAGAGACAAACTTGTAACACCCAAAAAGGATATTTCTGTCAATATTGATGTCGATAAAATGAAGAAGATATTTATAAACGACAACTACAAGGACGACTATAAAATTTTATCTCAGGAAGTCAGAGAGCTGGGAGAAAATATCCCCCCGCTGATTAATGCCTATATGAACCTCTCGCCAACGATGCGTACCTTTGGTACAGTTTTTAACGAAGGATTTGGCAAGGTTGAAGAAACAGGTATTATGATTACTATCAGGGATATTTATATCGATAAAATAAACCGACATCTTGCCTCATACAGGGATGATTACCAGATCGGGGTAGGATATTAATAAGCCCTTTCGTTTCGGCCCTCAATAAAATTAATATACGACTGATTTACAACGCGGTTACCACCGGGAGTTGGATAATTTCCGGTAAAGTACCAGTCGCCGGTATTATCAGGACATGCATTATGCAATCCTTCAATCGACTGGTATACAATCTCAACCTCAGCATTAATAGTTGGAAGTTTTAGCATCTTGCCAATCTGATCTGAAATCTCGTCAGCACTGTAAGGATCATAAATCTGCTTGACTATATTCCGTATCTCATTTACCGGCTTTTTAACCTCCTGTCTGGCCTGCTGGTAAACTTCTGTTATCAGTTTCTCCTTCCCTGAAAGTTTTAATAGCTCAATTGCTGCCCTGAAAGCAATAAAGTCGCCCATCTTTGCCATGTCGATCCCATAACAATCAGGATATCTTATCTGTGGTGATGATGATACAATAACGATTTTCTTTGGGTCAAGGCGATCGAGTATTCTGATAATACTCTTCTTTAATGTTGTTCCTCTCACAATAGAATCATCGATCACAACCATACTGTCTACACCTCGCTTAATAATTCCGTAGGTTACGTCGTAAACATGGCCAACCAGGTCGTCCCTTGATTTATCCTCAGTAATAAATGTTCTTAATTTAGCATCTTTCACTGCCAGCTTTTCAATCCTGGGGCGCAGAGACATTATTTTTTCAAGGTCTTCCCTTGAGAGATTATTACCACGCTTAAGAATTATATCCATCTTATTATTATTAAGATAATCCTCAAGCCCCTTTAACAGTCCGTAAAATGCACTCTCGGCAGTATTGGGAACATACGAAAATACAGTATGCTCTATATCATAGTCGACAGCCTCGAGTATCCTGGTTGTAAGTTGTTCTCCCAGCCTCTTTCTTTCCCTGTATATTGATTTATCAGTGCCCCGGGAGAAATATATTCTTTCAAATGAACATTTACTTGCAACTTCATTTTCTCTTACTCTTTCTATAAAAACCTTTCCCGATTTTTTTGCAATAATTGCCGTTCCTGGTTCAAGCTCATTTACCTGGTCTGTTTTCAGATTAAAAACTGTCTGAATTACCGGTCTTTCTGATGCAACTACAAGCACCTCCTCGTCGTGATAATAAAATGCAGGCCGGATACCCCACGGATCGCGTGTAACAAAGGCATCTCCATGACCAATCATTCCAGCCATGGCATATCCCCCATCCCATTTCCGGCTTGCTCTTGAAATAATTTTTGAGATAGAAATATTCTCTTCTATTTTAGGCGAAATCTCCTGCTTGCTAAGTCCCTGAGCCCTATACTCTCTGAACAACTCCTCCACTTCCTCATCGAGGAAATGACCAACATTTTCAAGAATGGTAACGGTATCTGAGAAATCAATAGGGTTCTGACCTATCTTAATCAGGTCGTTAAAAATATCACTTACATTAGTCAGATTAAAATTTCCTGCAAGGACAATATTTCTGGATCGCCAGTTGTTCTCCCTCGATACAGGATGAACATAGTCAATATTATAATTACCATAAGTACCATACCTCACATGCCCCAGATAAAGATTGCAGGCGTATGGTAAGGTTTCTTTAATAAAGTCGATATTATTGGGATCAGACTCCTGCGACATTACAGTATCTGCTGCTTTATAGATCGAATCAAAAACATCCTTAATGGGATTTGCTCCGTTTGATCTCTCCCTGAAGATATACCTGTTACCTGGCTTAACCCCCGGCTTCAGGGCCGCTATACCGGCACCATCCTGACCCCTGTTATGCTGCTTTTCAAGCAGCAGGTACATTTTCTGAAGTCCATAGTCCCATGAGCCGTATTTTTCAATATAGTACTCAAGCGGTTTTAGCAATTTCACCATTGCTATACCGCACTCGTGTAAGATTTTGTCGCTCATATACTAATTATCAAGATCCGGAAATTCAATAATATCCGGTACTATGTAGGCATTGGGGAATTTCTTTTTAATTGCCAGAAAGTCTTGCATAGCATCCCTCTTTGTTCTGTAGTTACCAACCCTTACCTTAAAGAAATTTGGGGCTGCAAAATCCAAATACGACTCTATGCCAGGAAATTCTGAGATAAAATCTGAATTTGCCTCATTTGCCTCTTCTCTTGCAGTCCTTCTGGATCCATTAAATATCTGAATCCGGAACCCGTCAAAGCCTCCATGCTTCCTGTTTGCATTTATATGTCTTGTAAGAAGTGTGTCGATTGCGGGGTCCTGATTTAGGACAACACGACCTTCACTGTAACTGCCATCTCCTTTCACAATATTTTCTGCCTTTATTATGCTCTGAGCATTAACCAGGCTGAGGCTGGAAAACACTATTAAAAGAAATAATATATGCCTCTTTTTCATAGGCCAAAAATAGAATAATTCATATAAATAATTCAGACTAATATATTAGTATTAATATTAATAATCAGCATTACCTGATTTTAATGCATAATAGAATTTTCCTTCTTTCGATCCAGCAATAAAATAATTATCCTCATATGTAATAGATAAAGCTCTGCCCAGGGTCTTTGTATCATATGAATCACAAACATCCAATACTCTGATTTGCCGGGCATTTCCTCCTTCAGGCAGACTTATGCCTGTCAGAATAAGACAATTCTGGTTTAGCAGCATAAGGTTCATTGCAGAATCAAAATCCAGGTCTGTGCCATAATTTGAATTCTCGGCATAAACCTTCCAGTTTACCATCCCTCCTCTTGTAAGGGAGGCAACAAAAGAGTTACTTACCTCTCCGCTTGTACCTGTATACTCAGTTCGTCCTGCCACATAGAGAAATTCCCCATCCTCTGCAATTGATAGTGATCCGGCAGTATAATCCCTGTTATTAATAAGCTCTGTTTCCCATATAATAGCGCCCTCATCTGTTATCCTGGCAACTGAGGCCTTACTGTTATTATCGGCCAGATTCTTGGTAAGAGACACAAAAATATCATTTGGAGATATAACTTCCAGGTCGGTAAGAGAGGCATTGAAACCGGGATTAGCCTCATTTATCTGCAGAATATTACCATTACTATCGAATAGAGCTACGATATAGGTAGATGAATTTAAAGAATCAGGATCATCGCTCGCAACAAGCATAAATGTATCTTCATTATACCAGGATATCTGCGTTGTTCTTATGTCGGGGACAACAGATATAATTGTGTCCCATTGTTCTAATCCTTCACCGTCAATTAAGGCCAGTAAAATATCACCCTCAGAACAACCTGCAAGCAGGTAAGTGCTTTGAACCGGATTTTCGGCTGAGATCTCAAGCACTTCAGTATAGCTACCCTTATAATCCGGAGAATAGTTTATATCTATGCCCGAGCCTGAAGCTGTTTTAATAAACAAGGGTTTCAGATCAGATTCTCCAACAATAATAAAACTCGTATCCGACGTTATCTCCGTATCATATGCCGATCCGGTCCCGAAAGATTTTTCAAGTAAAAATTCCGCCTTATCCTTTTTACACGAAACAAGATGCAATAATACCAGTAAGAGAAAAATATTTCTCATGGCTTTATATTTTAAGTTTATCCTAATTCCGCAGCCAACTCATCTGTCATTTCCAGGTTATGAAACACATTCTGAACATCATCATCATCCTCAAGTGCATCAATAAGCCTCAGAACACTTTTGGATGACTCAAGGTCAAGAGTTTTTGTGTCATTTGGTATACGCTGTAATTCGGCACTTATTGCCTCAACACCAATTTCTTCAAGCTTCTTATTTACACTGCCAAAGTCTTCCAAAGCACAGGTAACGGTAATAATATCATCTTCTATCTCAATATCCTCTGCTCCTGCGTCAATAAGTTCAAGTTCCAATTCATCCATGTCCATACCCTCTGCTTTATTAATTGAGAATAGTCCCTTTCTCTCAAACAGAAAACTTAATGAACCATTTGTTCCCAGGCTCCCGCCATACTTATTAAAGGCTGCCCTGACACTTGAAACTGTACGGTTATTATTATCCGACAGACACTCCACAAAAACTGCTACACCATTTGCCGCATAGCCCTCGAAAGTATACTCCTGGTAATTAGAACCATCAGCATCTGTAGCCTTCTTAATAGCTCTTTCGATATTATCCTTGGGCATATTAGCTCCCTTAGCATTTTGCACAGCCAGCCTTAATGAAGGATTTGAATCAGGATCAGGACCACCATTCCTGGCAGCAATAGTAATTTCCTTTATTATCCTGGTAAAAAGCTTACCTCGCTTAGCATCGATAGCTCCTTTTTTTCTCTTTATAGTCGACCATTTACTATGTCCTGACATTTCTATATAATTTTGATTCCAGCACAAAAATAGCCAAATATGAGCTAAGAGCAAAGAGCTAAGAGCAAAGAGTGAAAACGGAAGGGTAAAGGGAATAATAGTGGAGACAAAATAATGCCGCTATTTCTATAAAAGAAGATAACGGCATTATCTGAAACAGTCGGGTTATATTTTTATTCTATTGTTCTTCAAGCACCTCAACAAGTTCTCCCTTTTCTTCAAGAACTGCCTGGTAAATCGAGGCAAAGGCCAAACGTATCCACATAAAAGAAATAAATACACCGAAGCCAAGACATAATAGTCCGAGAATAATAACAAAGAACGCAATTATTGACATCCAGAATATTCTCCAGCCATGCCCCCTGGTAAGTCTCCAGCTCTCTTCAACAGCTTTTACAGGATCAAGTTTTTTATCCATAACCATGTAGGGTACAAATACAAGACGGCAGGCAAAGATTATTCCAGGTATAATTACCATAAAAATACCAAAAGTAATAATCGCTCCTGTAAGAAGTGATGCAAGTACTACATTAAGATAATTCTTAAATGAATCAAATACTTCAACAACCTCAGCCTTCTTTTCGCGAACACTCTGCAGATAAATCCATTTAACACCATAATCCAGGGGTGAAATAACAAAGAGTGAATAGGCAATGGTAAAAATTTGTCCGAAAACCACTGCAATAGCCATAAAGCTAAAATAATTATTATCAAACTCAGCCAGGTTAGCCGGAATGGCAAAAGGCATTACAGCAACTACCACTACTAAAGACACGAGTAATAAAGTAATAAAATACTTCCATAGAACTTTCCATCCGTGGCTGTATGCTGCCCCTGCCCTTGGTACCAGTTTCTTACTATCAGGATTTTTCATTGTTTTATAATTTATAATTAATATTTTTTATAATTGTTCTGTAAATATATCACCGGGGATGGTCGGGATCAATCCATCTTTAGTAGGAAATACTCCTTATCCTACTTTGGTTGGAGAAAGTGTTGTTATATTTTATATCTTAACGCTACAATTTGCATAGCACAACCTTAATATGATTCGCTTTATTTTTATACTTGCAACAATTATCTCAATCGCCTGTGGATCATATGCTTTAATATTATTGAGCAGGCTTAGAAAAATTTATAAGCTCGACTTTATTTCCAGCTTCCTGTATTATGAAATACTAAAACTGGGGTTTGGACTATATGGAATTTTTGGCGGTCTGGCAATAAAAGAAATACTACTTAAGTACGAGCTTCAGTCGGGTCAGATTGAGTCAATAGTTATTGCCCTTCCTTTTTTTGGAGTCCCCTTTATTATAGCTGCCTGGTATCTTCTTATTAAGATGACCAACGAAATGGCAGGTCGCAAAGTAAATCAGTCTGTTTCAATCAGCTATTTCATCCTTACTACAGTTTTCTTCCTGGCATACGGACTAATATTAAGGTCGTCGCCCGACAGCAGGAATGTTGATCCTGATAATCTCTCACAGCTTATCAGAATAATTTTTTACGTTCTCGACTTCCTGGTAAAACTATATGTTGTAGTTATTCTTCTCAGCCAGGGTAAGAAATCAAGATATGCTAAGTACCCATCACTTATCAGCAGGTTTAGTTTACTGCTTCTTGTAACAGCCCTGATGAGTTCAGCTGCTCTTCACTTTGCCTATGTTCATCCCCTTATCGGAATTTATTTTATACTGCTCTTCTTCGGAGCCGACCTTGCTCTAATTATTATTTTAAGAATATACCTTAATAATAATCAGAATGAATACTCTGATTTAACGGATACACTGGAAAACCTGTACCAGCAATATGGAATCTCAAAAAGAGAAAGAGATATAATAAAAGAAATTGGTAATGGCCTCACAAACCAGCAGATTGCTGATAAACTTTTTATTTCCCTCCAAACTGTCAAAGACCATACTCATAATATTTTCAGAAAGGTAAATGTATCAAACAGAGTGCAGCTTACACAGATATTTTCAGTGGCATACTAATATAAACATCAGGGTAATTCACAATACTTCTGCAAAAAAGGACTCTGTAATAATGCAACGCTTTTTTTATATAAATTTGCAGTCATGCAAAAATTCCTCCATTACTACTTAAAGAGTATTACGGGTATCATACTTATACTTATGATCATCCTTGGATCGTGTCGCAAGCCTTCCGATCCTCCCGCACCGGATACCACAACAAAATATGATGCCTGCTTCGATGGGGGAAGCAGCAGCAGTCTGGATATTGTTACCTTTAATGTTGAGCAATTTCCAAAAAACGGATATGAAACGATTGCCGAGCTGGCTACACTTATCAATGCAATAAATGCAGATATAATTGCCCTTCAGGAAGTAACATCTGATTCAGACCTTGATAAACTGGATGATCTTCTGGATGATTATTCTGCTCTGGCCTACCCTATTGATAATTCAGACTGGAACCTGGCCTACCTCTTCAGGAATTCAGAAATTCAAATAGATGCCTCCGAAACAAAAATTTTATTTGAAGACGACTGGTATTCATTTCCCAGGCCACCCTTCGAGATTCATGCTACACATATACCAAGCTCAACCGAAGTAATCCTTTTGAACAATCACCTGAAATGCTGTGGCGGATCAGATAATGAAGACAGAAGAAGGACAGCTTCAGAAAAACTGCATAATTATATTGAATCTAATTATCCCGATGATGCTGTAATAGTACTGGGCGACCTGAACGATGAAATAGACGGTACATCTGAAGCAAGCAACGTCTTCTGGGATTTTGTAAATGATCCTTCCGACTTTGCTGTTGCAGATATGATTATAGCTACCGGTAGTCCGCTATGGTGGTCTTACCCTTCATGGCCCAGCCATATCGACCATATTATTATTAGCGACGAGCTGTTCGACATGGTTGATGAAGTATCGACTCTTAAGGCAGATGCCTGCTATAGCGATTATCCGGATATTATCTCCGATCACAGACCCGTCTATTTAAGGTTGAAATGATCGCTTCGAATAATGGTTGAGATGGCAGCAAGCTGCCAATAGTTGAGATGCCTGCGTCGCAGGCAATAGTTGAGAATTTGTTTTTCAACCCAGTTTAAACCCAGTCTCAACCCAGTCTCAACCCAGTCTCAACCCAGTCTCAACCCAGTTTCAACCCTTCCTCCTATTCCATTTGTTTAACAACAATAATATATACCGGGAAATGATCACTATAACCTCCCTGGTGGGTTGTGCCAACATAAGTCCTGAAAGGATATCCCTTGAACTGACCGTCCTGCTGCATCAGGAAATCCTTATTAAAAACCCGGGCTGCATAGTAGGTAAGTGTTCTATAATCATTGCCGAGCAGGCCCTGTGAAATTACAATCTGGTCGAAAAGGTTCCATGCGTCGCGGTAGGCCAGGGATCCTATACCCTGCTTAAATAAAGGAAACATACAGTTAAATAACTCCCCCTCTTCCAGATGATCAATATGATCGCTGGCCCTGAGAACATCTTTCATACTTATATTTACCGGGTCGTCGTTAAAATCGCCCATTAGAATAATATTTGCATCGGGATCAATGGCCAGAAGACTATCAGTAATTGCCCGTGATAATCCCGCAGCAGCATTTCTTCTTGGCCTGCTTGCCTTTTCCCCTCCCCTTCTTGAGGGCCAGTGATTAACAATAAAATGTACTTCCTCATCAATAAATGTTCCGCTCACCAACAGCTGATCCCTGGTATAGATTCTTTTCCCCTCATCATCAAACAGGGGTAACTCAAGACTGGCTGAACTTTCAGGTGTAAAATACCTTGGCTGATATAAGAGGGCTACATCCACACCCCTGAGGTCAGGAGAATCATAATGGACAATCCTGTAATCAGCATTTTTAAGATAGGGATGTGCTACAAGATCCTCAAGAACTAATCTGTTTTCTATCTCCGATACCCCAAGTATGGCCGGTCCTCCCGGGATGCCTTCATCCTCACCTATTTTTGAAATAACCCCTGCCATTCTTTCTATTTTTTCAAGGTATCTTTTACCGGTCCATTCGTTAGGACCATCGGGCGTAAATTCCTCGTCAAGAACACCTTCTGTATTTATAGTGTCAAACAGGTTTTCGAGGTTATAAAAAGCTACCACACCCGCTTTGAGAGATTGAGAATAAAGTCCTGCAGAAATAAAAACAAGTATAATTATTGTAAGTATCCTTTTCATAATATTTATCTTTTGCTGTAAAAATAGGATTAAGTCTTATCTCCTCCAATTTGTTATGGCTAAATTAAAATTTTTACCCAATATTGGTTATCTTTAGGCCCCAATTTTTATATATATGAGAAACTTAAAATTACTAATTGCGGCACTGGCTTTGTCGGCCATTTCTTTGCCTCAATTTGCACAGCAAAATATTGTTAAAGACACTATTGCAGATAAGAATATTTCTGCATTTAAACAGGACCTGCCAACATTCAGCATAACAGATTCTGATGCAGATAACAGTCTGGAATCACAAACAATAAATGGACTTTTGAGTTCTTCGTCCGATATTTTTGTTTCGACTGCTGCCTATACCTTCGGGCCGGCGAGATTCAGAATAAAAGGATACGATCAAAAATATTCGACTGTTATGATCAACGGGTTTATTGTAAACGAAGTTGAATCGGGCGGACCATACTGGTCGAACTGGGGAGGCCTTAACGATGTGATGAGAAATAATGTTGTGACAAGTAACTCTGCACCGGAAGGAACAATTTTTGAGCCTGTTGGTGGCATTACCAGGGTAATAACCAACGCTTCTGAATATAGAAAAGGGCTTAAAGCCGTATACTCACTTTCAAACCGTACCTACCGGAACAGGGTGATGCTTACCTATTCAACTGGCTTACTTGAAAACAACTGGGCATTCACCGGGTCAGTTTCCCGCAGATGGAGCCAGGAAGGATTTGTAGACGGCACCTTTTACGATGCAAACAGTTTCTTTCTTTCTGCAGAAAAAATTATAAATAAGAAGCACAGCCTCAACTTCACAGCACTCGATGCAATGTACAAGCGGGGAGTAGGTGGCGGTTCTGTTCAGGAAGCTTACGATCTTACCGGGTCAAATTACTATAATCCCTACTGGGGATTTCAGGACGGAGGCGTAAGGAACTCACGGGTCAGATCATCAAATAAACCCTTAATCACTATTAAACATACCTGGAAGGCAGGAGAAAACACCACTATTAAAACAAGCGCCGGCTCATGGTTTGGCAGGGGAGGATATACTGCCCTTAACTGGTACGATGCCCCCGATCCACGACCCGATTACTGGAGAAATCTTCCCAGCTACTATACTCTGGAAGAAGATCAGCAGAGGATTGCTGCAGGCTGGTCTGATCCCTCTGTCAGTCAGCTTAACTGGAACCATTTCTACACCACAAACCGAAAAAACCTCTTCACAATGGAAGATGTAGACGGGGTAGCGGGCAAAACATATACAGGTTACAGGTCGAAATATATAATTGAAGACAGGCGCAACGATATATCACAGTTTCAGTTTAATAGCAATATAAGACATGAGGCTGGAAATATAACCCTTAGCGGTGGTATATCAGCAGATATTTACCAGGGACATAACTTTAATGTTATTGAAGACCTGCTTGGAGGCGAATACTGGGTTGATATCGACCAGTTTGCTGAGCGTGATTATCCCGACGACCCCGATGCTATACAAAACGACTTAAATAATCCCAACAGGATAGTAAAAGAAGGTGATACTTACAGCCATAACTATACAGCTCACCAGAATAAGTTTGGCGGATGGGGTCTTCTGGAATATGATCTTAACAAATTTTATGGATACCTCGGAACAAGCCTCTCGACAACAAGTATCTGGAGAGAGGGACATACCAGGAAAGGATTATTCCCCGACAACTCGTTTGGAGATTCCGAGCATCTCAACTTCACAACATTCGGAATTAAGGCAGGAAGTGAAATCAGATTAAGCGGAAGACATATTGTGCAATTCAATGCCATGTATCAGGGACTTCCTCCAACATTTACTAATTCATTTGTTTCACCCAGAACCAGAAATACTGCAACACCCGGCCTGACAGCAGAAAAGCTTACCAGTATAGACGCCTCATATATAGCAAGATTACCATGGGTAACAGGGCGGTTAACAGCATATTATACGAAATTCAGTGACCAGACAGAACTGTCGAGTTTTTATCATGACGAACTAAGGACCTTCGTTAATTATTCCGTAAGCGGCATTGATAAAGAACACTATGGAATTGAGTACGGGGCAGAGTTTAAACTTACTTCTACACTAACACTGAATACAGTAGCAGCTATCGGACAGTACATGTGGGTAAGCAACCCAAATATTCTGATAACTCAGGATAATAACAGCGAAATACTAAGTAACGATGAGGTATGGGTTCAGTATTTCAGGGTAGATGGTACTCCCCAGACAGCTCTTGCTGCAGGTATCGAGTACAGCTCCCCGAATTATTGGTGGGCAGGAATTACAGGAAGTTTTTATGATCATATATATATAGACTTTAACCCTGTATCACGCACAAAGGATGAAAGCGGATACTATCCCAACTGGACCTCAATGCAAAAACAAAATTCGGCCTTCCTTGTTGATGCTTTTATTGGTAAATCATGGGCCGTAGACGATATGTATATTACCCTGAGTGCTAATCTTAGTAATATTACCAATACTACAGACTTTGTTACCGGCGGATTTGAACAATACAGGTTTGATCCTTCTAACCCGGAAAGATTTCAACCTAAGTACTACTACTATTACGGGTTTAATTATTTTATCAACTTCAGTATAAGAATGTAAGTTAAACCCACAATGAATAATACCATGAAAATATCATATAAAATAGCGCTGACCCTTTTTGCAATATTTATAGCAGCTGTAGCATGTGTCGAAAAATTTGATACTCCTCCGGAAAATGTCCCCTTCGAAACCGGGACAATAGTTAGCATCAGCCAGCTTAAAGCACTTTATGACGACGAGCTGTTAAAAGACTGGTTCGACCGCACTCCTGTAGAAATAACTGATAACTGGGCCATAAGGGGTATCGTTACCGGAAGTGATAAAAAGGACGGAAATCTCTATAAGGAAGGATATATTGAAGATGCATCTTCCGGCATACTGCTAAAATTTGAATCAACAGGCGGATTCTACCTGGGCGATTCGGTTATTATAAATGTTAAAGGTCTTTTCCTTGGAGACTATGGAGACTTTGTTCAAATGGGCGGAGTCCCTTATACAGATGCAGGCGGAAGCCTCAGGGTCTCGGGATTCAATAAAGATAAACAGATGATAATAGTATCTGTCGGTAATGCTTCACACCCTACCCTGACTACAATAAGCGAGATAGAGTCGGGTGATTTCCTTGGCAAATTAGTAACTCTGAATGATGTTCAGTTCTCAGGTGGTGATATAGGCAAAACATACGCCGACCCCGTGTCTGACCCTCCACAATCAATGAATCGCTACCTCGAAGATTGTGACGGCAACAGTATTATTGTAAGGAGCAGTGGATATTCGACTTTTGCAGGCGACCCCCTGCCCGAAGGTAATGGCACTATTACAGGGATTGTAACAAAATTTAATACCGACCTGCAGATAATTATAAGAGATATCAGCGAAGTGGATATGACAGGAGAGCGTTGCGCTCAGGTGCTCGGAACACTGGGATCGCCGGTGGAAACTCTGAGTGAAGATTTTGAGGGCTTTGCAGATTATGATAATATTGAAGTAGACGGATGGCAGAGTATGATAGTAAAGGGAGGAAGATACTGGATAGCACAGGAATTCGACAATAATTTATATATGCAGGCCTCAGGCCATAATTCAGGGGTTGACGAAATGGAAACCTGGGTTATTACCCAACCCATAACTATATCTGCCCAGAAAGTTCTTACATTCAGATCGGCAATGGCTTACTGGGAGCATGACCCCGGCAATGATCCCTTTGAACTCCTTTTTTCTACCGATTATAACGGAACAAATATAGAATCTGCTACATGGACTCCTCTCACTGCAGTCTTAGCCGACGACGACAATAGCAACTATGAATGGGTGGCTTCGGGTGATATTAATCTCCCTGTACAGACAGGAGCATCAGGTGTTATTGCCTTTAAGTATTCGGGAAGTAATACCGAAAGTACAAGTTTTATAATTGATGATGTTGTTGTAAGTGCAGCTAAATAAACATAACTGAAAATGATTAAATCTATCAAGAAAACAATAGGCCTGCTGGCAATAATAAGTATACTTACTCTCAGCGCATGCGACAGAGAGCCAATACCTCCGCCACAACCCAGGATCGAACAAATCTCAATTGCAGATCTGAAAGCTATGCACCAGGGAAGTACAGTGGTAATTGATTCGGCTGTTTTTATCCAGGGAATTGTTACCCTTACTCCCGAGAAAAACAATATTCCTGATTTTGTAGGTTATATGCAGGACGAAACTGGCGGTATTACCTTAACAGTTGATGGCAATAATAACCTTTCAGAAGGCTCCGAGATAAAGATTTTTTGCGAAGGAATTGAGCTGTCTGATTACAATGGACTTCTCCAATTTGGAAATATAGACCTTGGGACACAATCCGAGCTGATAAGTATCTCTGCCGACCCCATCACCCCGGTTAGTGTAACTATCCAGGATATACTTGATGGTGAGCATATTGCTGAACTGGTTTCTATAAGTGGAGTAGAATTCTCTGATAAAGGAAGCTTCTCGGGTAGTCAGACGCTTACAAACTGCTCGGAGGAAATTGCTGTTTACACAAGATCGGATGCAACATTCTCCGGAGATATTATGCCCGAAGGAAATGGAACTTTTGTTGGGGTAGCTTCTGTATATAACGATGCTCAGCTGCTGATGAGAGATCCTGCAGATCTGGATATGACAGGTACAAGATGTGAGCCTTTCTTTGAAGGAATCTTCCAGGAAAATTTTAGTTCGCTATCCTATTTAGATCCTGTCACCGTTATAGATGGTTGGATAAGCAGTTTGCAAGAAGGTGATAGGGAATGGGCAGGAAATAATTACCTCGAAAACAAATACGTCCAGGCAACTGCGCATGGTTCCGGTCTTGCCAGTATGATCGCATGGATGATTACCCCTTCAATTGATCTGTCAAATTCTATAAACCCTGTATTTTCGTTTGATAGTAAGCTTGGTTATCCAAATGGTGCAACTCTGGATGTTTTTATCTCATCAGACTACGATGGCTCTGCGAATCCATGGAATTATACCTGGACAGCTCTTAATCCAACTCTGCCAACGGAGGTCATTCCTGGCTCAAATTATTCAGACTGGTTATCGTCGGGTAATATTGATCTGTCAGCCTATAGTTCAACCATATATATAGCATTTGTTTATACAGGTAGTGATGGAGCAAGCAAGCAAACAACAACCTGGCAGATTGATAATGTAATTATTGACGAAAGCAGTAAATGAATAATATAAGGTTTATTTCAACCTTATTCCTCTCTGTTTTTATAACAGGATATCTCGGGGCCCAGGCTCCGTCAGGGTATTATAATTCAGCTGCAGGATTAACGGGTACCACGCTTCAGCAGGCACTGCATGATATTATCGACAATCATACTGTACTAAGCTATACTCCGGGTCTCTGGGATGCCGTAAAGTCAACTGATGCCAGGGGCGATGGAACAGTCTGGGACATGTATTCCGACAATCCTTCAGGAATTAATCCTTACAATTACACCTTTGTTACCGACCAGTGCGGTAGTACAGGCTATAATTCTGAATCAGACTGTTACAACCGGGAGCACTCCTTCCCAAAAAGCTGGTTTGACGATTCATCACCGATGTATACCGACCTTAATCATATCTTTCCGACCGACGGATATGTTAACAGCAAGAGAAGCAATTATGCCTTTGGTGAAACAAACAGTCCTTCGTGGACATCTCAGAACGGAAGTAAAGTGGGACCCTCTTCTGTTTCAGGGTTTTCAGGAACAATATTTGAACCTATTGATGAATACAAAGGTGATTTTGCCAGAACACATCTTTATATGGCTGTAAGGTACTACGGTGAGGATTCTTCCTGGCCGGGAGGAGATATGACAGATGGCGCACAGCCAAAAGAATGGGCTCTGGATATGCTCCTGATATGGCATAAGGATGATCCTGTAAGTCAGAAAGAAAAAGACCGTAATAACCAGATATATAGTCTCCAGGATAATCGTAATCCATTTATCGATGATCCCTCTTTTGCAGAAAAAATCTGGAGCGCCACAGGGATAAGCAATAAGAAGATTGAAACAGACGAAGATCTGAAAATCTACCCTAACCCCGCAGGTGAAGAGCTTCGATTCACAATAAATGAAAATATAGATTCAGAGTTAAGCATTCAGATCTGCTCCTTAACGGGATCAGTAATTAAATATCTTTCAATAAAATCCACATCCGAAAACCATATTAATATCCAATCCCTCGAAAAAGGATCATATATTTTACTTATCAGGACCGGAAATAATATCTACAGAAGTCGTTTTATTAAATTATAAAACCCTTTTTTACCACGCAGAGCGTGATCTTCGCTTCGCTCCGACTTTTTACTTTTTCCCTTCCCGGTTTCTGGTTTCCTGTTTCCGGTTTCCTGTTCCCACTTCATATAAACATATCTAGAGTGATAAATATGATCTTTTTTTTATAAGGATTTTTTTCTTATTTTATGGCTCAAATCCTAAAGCTAATTACTATGAAATATCTAAGTATTATATCAATTATTTTCTTGCTGGCCATTTCGTGCCAGAACAACGAATCCCAGAAGGCTGATGCCAAAGAAACTGTAGCTACTGAGCTTGAAGCTCCGGTGGATTATGTTGAGTATAGTGTTAGTATTGAAGGCATGACCTGTACAGGATGTGAAGAGACTATTGAAGCAGGAGTTACAAAGATAGAAGGAGTAGGATCTGTTGAAGCTAATTTTACAGATGGAAAGGCCATTCTTCAATTTGATAAAAACAATATCGACACCCTGGAGGTAAAAAATGTAATTGAAGCTGCAGGTTATAAAGTTGTGTCATTTAATAAGGTTCCTGATTCTGCAATAGCAGAATAAGCTCTGGAAGATATCTGATAATACATGGAAGAAGAAAAAAAGAATCAATCAAAGCGGCCAGGAGAAGAGAAAGATCCGGAGAAAAGCTCCAGACGTGATTTTATGAAATCGGTTGGCCTTGTTGGTGCGGCAGCAATAACAGGCGGAGCAGCAATATATTCAGGCTATAAACACGAAAAGTCGAAGGGACCAAAAGAAACTGTGAGGGTACTAACCGAAGACAATCGATTGGTTGAGATACCGGTTGATCAGATTGAGGAAGTAGCCTCATCCCTTAAAGTATTACAAACCAGGGGACGTGAAGGTATAGCCGGACGCAGGTGGGTTATGGTTATCGACCTGGCAAAGTGCCGTAATGCAAGGCAGTGTGTTAACGCCTGCCAGTCGGCTCACGGACTAAGACCTTATGAGTATCATATCAATACTCTTGCAATGCAGGAGAATGAGACATCGGCTCCGTATTTTATGCCGAAACCATGTCAGCATTGCGATAATCCACCCTGCGTAGCTGTCTGCCCTGTCGATGCCACATACAAGAGACAGGACGGGATAGTATTAATTGATAATGAAAGATGCATTGGATGCCGCTTCTGTATTGCTGCCTGCCCCTACTCAGCCAGAATGTTTCACTGGGAACAACCAAAAGAGATTGATATAAGCGAAGATACCGTCTACGATGTTGAACTCAATATCCCTCAAAGGAAGGGTACTGTTACAAAGTGCCTGTTCAGCGCCGACAGGGTAAGAGAGGGAAAATTGCCATATTGCGTATCTGCCTGCCCTAACGGGGTCTTTTATTTTGGTGACGAAAATGAAGATGCTGTAACTAATGGCACAACTAAAGAGACTGTTCGGCTGAGTCAGCTTCTGGAAGATAATGCAGGCTACCGTCTTATGCCTGAACTGGGAACTCAACCAAGGGTATACTACCTGCCTCCAAAGAATCGTCTTTTCGATTTTCCAGATGATCAGGGCCCGGACAATATCGATAACAAACATGTTTAATTTGTGAATTTATTATATGTCAGATTCAGATAAAAAATTCCTTGCCCGGCCCGAAGTAATTGATAAGGTGTCTTCTGACCTGCTCAGGCCGGTAAGGCTAAACAGGAGCTTCGTGCTCTGGATGATGCTGCTTGGCGTATCTCTTGTTCTATGCCTCTATGCTTACTCGATACAGCTCAAAAAAGGTCTGATTGTAACCGGCATGCGTGATTATATAAGCTGGGGTATGTATATAGCCAACTTTGTATTTTTTGTTGCTACAAGTCTTGTTGGTATGCTTATAAGCGCAGTACTGGGACTGATTGGTTATTCATGGGTAAAACCAATTGCAAGGATTGCCGAAATTATTGCAGTAGCTTTTGCAGCCATCGCAGGTATTGTAATTATCTCTGATATGGGTCGCCCCGAAAGATTGCCATTTTTATTCTTGCACGGCCGCATTCAGTCACCCATCCTATGGGATGTAACTGTTGTAACAACCTATTTTGTTATCAGTCTGCTGCTTTATTTCCTCCCCCTGATTCCCGATCTGGCAATAGCCCGTAATCGTTTAATCGGAGCTCCGGTATGGTTGCAAAAGGTATATAAAATCCTTTCCTTAAGATGGGTACATAAGAACAGTCAGTACAAAATTATTATAAAATCCATCCGCATACTGCTTATCCTGATTATCCCGACTGCCTTTGCCATTCATACAGTTACATCATGGCTCTTCGCTGTTACAACACGCGCAGGATGGGACAGTACAATATTTGGCCCCTACTTCCTTACCGGGGCCTTTGTTGCCGGAAGTGCGGCAGTGATTATCGCTATGTTCTTTTTCAGAAATAGTTACAGGCTTAAAGACTACCTTACAGATATGCATTTTGATAAGATGTCTAAGCTGCTTGTTCTTGTTGCAATTGTTTACCTCTATTTTAATATTAACGAATTTCTGGTACCGGCATATAAGCTAAAGAAATTTGATGCCGTGCATATACATGCTTTATTCAGTGGCCATTATGCCTTACTTTTCTGGGGCACTCAACTACTGGGTCTTATTATTCCAACTATCTTACTGCTATTTAAACCCTTACGCAAACCTCTGCCTGCTACCATCATTTCTGTTTTTGTTATTATTGGCAGCTGGCTAAAGCGATATATAATTGTTGTACCAACACAGGAACATCCTTTCCTTCCAATACAACACGTACCAGGTGAATGGTTTGTATATAAACCAACTCTTATTGAGACAGCAATAACCATGGGATCGATAATTCTGGTACTTATAATTATTAGTGTCCTCTCAAAAATCTTTCCTGTAATACCTATCTGGGAAATGGCAGAGGAAAGAGAAAAAGAATTAAGAGATAAAGAGAGATAATACAAAAACCAGGCAATGAGATATAAACTATTAATATTATTAATCTTATTAGGACAGCAGATTGTTTTAGCCCAGAAATGGGAAGTCCCCCAGGACAGAAGCGACAAACTCTCTACTTTTGAATTTACTGATGCCACAAGAAATGCAGGTGAAGCTATCTATTCTCTCGACTGTAAATCATGTCATGGAAATCCCGGCAAGGGTAACTACCAGTCCCTTAACCCAATACCAGGAGATCCGGCAACAGAAAAGATACAGATTAACAGTGATGGTGCCCTTCATTATAAGATAAGTGAAGGAAGAGGACTGATGCCATCGTTTAAAAGGATTTTATCTCCGGATGATATCTGGAATGTTATATCCTTCCTCAGAAGCTTTAACCCCGACTATAAACAGGTGTTTGCAACAGCAAGCAAACTAACTAACCTGAAGTGGTCGGAGATTAAGATCATGGTTGATCTTATTGAAGAGAAACATCAGCTTGTTGCAAAACTTATCGGACTGGAAGGAGATAAATGGACTCCTGTTACTGACACTGAATTAAGGTTAACGGCAAAAAGATATTTTGGAACCATAGCTATTGACGATCCAAAGATATCTGATAGCAAAGGCGAAGCTATATTTGATGTTTCCGGTGATTTGCCCGGAAATAGCGAAGGTGGAATTGAGCTTACTGTTCAGCTAACAGATTTAGAATTATTCGGAGACCTTAAAAAAGATACAATACTGATTATCGGGATCGCTTCCCTGGCACCGCCATTAAATAAGGAAAGAGCAATGTGGAACATTAACAGGAAGGCCCCTGTCTGGCTGATATTAGCATATTCAGCAGTTTTGCTAACAGTATGGTGCTTTATATTTTATGTCCTGTTCAGGCTCAGGACCATTCACAAGGAAGGAGAAGACGAAGAATAATATTTCTTATATGCAACTCTACCTGATAAAATTCAGGTCCATATTCTCTTCCTGAGCCCTTTGCCTGTAATTGTTGAAATTATATGTAAATGTAAGAGTAACAACCTGTGATTCGGGTTGCATTGAAGTTATCGTAAGGTAGTCTTCTCCTCGTATTTCGTTCTCCATTACAAATGTCTTGAACAGGTCTCTTACACTTAGAGCAAGAGAAGCCTTTCTTTTTAACAACTCCTGACGTACACCAAAATTAAACATATACGATTCCTTACGCGATCCCTGGAGGGTAATCGATGGTCCGTTATAAATTGCAGATAATGTAAGTCGTGTACTTTTTGTAGGAAGAAAAACTGAAGTAAAGTTTGCTGTCCACACAAAACTGCTATTATCATTTTCTTCGTAAAACGTATCATCCTCAAGTACATAATAATAAAAGTTACCCGTAGTTATCACTCTAAGCCACTGTGCAGGCTGAATATTTGCCATCAGTTCGGTTCCTGCTGAATGTGACCTGTTGGCATTTACAAAGTGCTGATGCATAACACCATCATCCTCAGGTGTAAGGATGTTGGTCATAAGATCATTTACCATCCTGTAATAAGCCTCTGCAGAAACAAAACCCATCTTTACCTGATTCTGGTAGGCCAGCTCGTAGGAGTCGATAAATTCAGGTCTTATATCAGGACTGCCACTTACAATAAGCTGGTTGTCGGCATACTGCCTTACCGGGTTAAGTTGCTGACGTCCCGGCCTGTTAATCCGCCTGCTATAGCTTAGCTGCAATTGCTGGTTATCTTTAAATTTCCTGGTAATATTAGCGCTTGGAAATACATTAAATTTCGAATAGGAGTACTCTGTTGAGCTGTCGACCTGCTCAAGAATCCTGTCGGTATATTCATTTCTTAAGCCCAGCTGGTAATTAAACTTTCCAAGGTCTCCACCCCAGGTAAGGTAAACTGCATAAATAGTCCTGTCTAGTTGAAACTCATTACTTAATGCCGCGTCCTCAACCCAGGTTCCACCCGGAAGCACATAATCTTCGTGTACCTGGTCATTATTTTCAAGCAGCCTGCGATACTGGTATCCAAGCTCCAGTTTCCCTTTCCCTTCAAAGCTATTTTCATAGTCTGTCTTTAACCGTATATCATTAATATCCATTGCATTATTTAGTCTCCTGCGATCTGTAAAAACACCTGTAGGCTGCCAGCTGGCATCCATGGCTTCCTCAGACAGTCCCTGGATAAGATTACCCTGAAAGCCACCTACAAACATGCTGGTCTGCATTTTGCTACCCTCCTTCTTAAACTTATGATCCCAGGTAATATCTGGCATATAGAATGTACCATTTACCTGCAGGTCGTTAGAAAAATTGAAATTACCTGTTAAGACCGGATCTGTTACTGTCCGGACTATTTCATTATCAACCAGGGCATTAATATCCTGGGGACCAAATCGTCCTGACAGACTGATACTATTACGCTCGTTAATGCTATAATCCATTCCAAGGTTCCCTACCAAGGTGTTTATTTTTGCAGACTGCCCAAAACCGTTTGTTATCTCGCTCTCATTCCCTGGTGCTGAGGTTTCGCGAAAGATACTCCCGCTTACATCCGTATTATAACTTGTACCTGTTACACCTGCAAACATATTTACTTTCCCCTTACGATAATTAAATTGAGCATCCCCATTATACTTATCCCTCAGTCCTGCCATCAATGAAATCTGACCATTAAGACCTGCCTCAGTCTGCTTTTTCAGAACCAGATTAATTATTCCTGTAACTCCATCCGGATCGTATTTTGCAGAAGGGTTAGTCATTATCTCAATATCCTCAACCATCTCAGGTGGTATCTGCCGAAGCATATTAATCCCTACTCCCGGCACCGGTTTCCCGTCGATCAAAAGAGTATAATTTCCACTACCCCTCAGTAAGACATTACCCTCGGCATCAAGTGTAACAGACGGGGCATTTTCGAGTACCTCCGAGAGAGTAGAGGCACCTGCGTCCTGAAACTCCTTCACCTTCAGTATCTTCTTATTATCACGGTATACTATCTGTGGTTTTACTGCAACAACACTTACACTGCCCAGGTCTTCAGCTGCTTCAACAAGTGCGATATCGCCCACATCAAAAACAGGATCATCATCAGACAGGCTGAAGCTAAAGCTTTTTGCCATATATCCGACAAATGTAGCAGTGAGCGTGTACACTCCTGCCGGCAAATCACTAATAATAAATTCTCCATTAAGGTCAGTGGCAGCCCCGGTTATTATCGACGAATCTGGCTGACTGTATACTGCTATCGTTGCATTCTCAATAGTAGTTGCGTTTATCCCGTCAATCACCCGCCCTTTAACCTGTCCTGATAATACAGGCCTGGCAATCATGGGAGGAATCAAAAATATTGAAATAAATAAAATAATTACCCTTTTCATAGCTGGTTTTTAATAGTTAGTTTTATTTTCCCATTAATAACTACATCATTCTAAAAACAAATATCATATTACCTTACAACTCCTGAAAAAAAAATCTATTTCTTACCCTGATTTATCTGTGAAACAGGAGTAATAGGCCCTAAGACCATTTATGCCGGTTCACAGATAAAATGGCATTACTTACAGAATATTTTTGGTGAGCGCTGGCGATTTTAGTTACATTTACAGCTCAATTAGTAACAGTAAGAAAATATGAAGAAGGTTGCAATCATATTTATCCATGTGATGATATGGCTTATTGTCATTGTGGCACCGGTATTTCTTTCGCTTGTTTCAAAGGATGTGCCAGATGATATACTAACCTATTACATTATTGAATCATTCTTTCACCCTATTGTCTTTTATACCTTCTTTATATATATAATTCCTGCAACCATATACCGTAAAGGGAAAGTTATATCTACTATTTTCATCTACCTCCTGACTATGGTGGCCCTTGTTGCAATAAAAACCGGGATAATATATGCGATTATAAATATTGCAGAGCTTGACCTCGGAGATCACAATATGTTCGATATAAGAACTATCGCAGGAACATGTGTAAATATGGTTTTTATGATTGTTCTGGCCCTGCTTGTAAGAATAGCTATATACTGGGCCAGGGATCAGCGCAAAAGCACAGAATTGCAATTACAGGAACATAAGATGGAGGTAGAGTTGCTGAAAGCACAAATAAATCCGCATTTCTTTTTCAATACACTTAATAACATCTACTCGCTGGTATATAAAAAATCAGATGATGCACCTGCTGCTGTAATGAAACTATCTGAGATTATGAGATATATTATCTACGATTCAAAATCGCAGATGGTGCCAATGGAGAAAGAAGTTGAACAACTCTATAATTATATAGAACTGGAAAGACTCAGATCACGCGACCCCGAATTTATTGAAATCGAGACAAGGGGAAATATGTCTGCTCATGTTGTACCACCAATGATCTTTCTGTCGTTCGCCGAAAATGCATTTAAACACGGCAAGCGTAAAGTTAAAAAGCCGGGTATAAAATTCAGTATTATTATTGAGGATGGTAAAATAAAATTTAATGTTATTAATTACATCCTTACCGAACCACATAATAATCATATAGGTGAAGGTATAGGCTTACAAAATACAAGAAGGAGGATAGAACTATTATACCCGAATTGTCATAAGCTGAGTATCAGGAAGGATAATGAAAAATATGAGGTAAGATTAGAACTAACATGTAAAAGCTAATTAGAGATGAAACTAAGATGCATTGCCATAGATGATGAGCCTCTGGCTCTTGAAATAATAAGCGATTATATTTCAAAGGTCCCCTTCCTGGAGCTGATTGAGACTTTCGATAATGCTCTCGACTCAATAGATTTTATAAAAACCCGCGAACCTGATCTTATGTTCCTTGATATTCAGATGGAATCGTTTACCGGCATCCAGCTTGTTCAGTCCCTTTCAAAACGTCCGGAGGTTATTTTTACAACGGCGCACGACAATTATGCAGTGGAAGGCTTCGAATTAAATGCTGCCGACTACCTTTTGAAACCTATCTCATTTGAAAGATTTGTAAAGGCCGTCGATAAAGTTTATAATAAGCTGCGGCCATATCCTGAAAAGAGGAAATATTCAGAAGTTACAATATCGAATCCGGCAGAAAAGTATTTTTTTGTTAAAACAGAAAACAGATTACAGAAGGTTTTTTATGATGATATCCTATATATTGAAGGGCAGGGGGATTATCTCAGAATAATTTCCAGGCTTGATAAAATTATGACCCTTCAGAATTTTAAGACCCTCAAAGCGATACTGCCTGAAAGCAACTTTATCAGAGTGCATAAATCATATATGGTTGCAATTGATAAGATTGATAGTGTGAGTAGAAACAGAATTACAATTGGTGAAACTATTATTCCTATAAGCGATAGCTATAAGAATAACTTTAACGACACCATCAGAGAGAAAGGACTGATTTAATAAATCCTAAATGAAGAAACATCTTATTAATTCTGCTGCTGGTATTGGCTTTGCATCCCTGTTTATGTTTCTTACCCTGAGAAACAAACCGATGGGTGAGATATTCTCACTTCTGGCTGAGGCCAGAACAGGATGGATCCTTTCCAGCATTGTGTTTTTGAGTCTGATATTCCTCTTCAGAACACTTCGCTGGCAACTATTCCTAAACAATAACCATGAAAATGCTCCGCTTAAACATGTAGCATATTCCCTTCTTCTGGGCACCTTTGTAAATGCTTTTACTCCCAAACTGGGCGAGGTGATAAGGTGTACATCCCTCGAAAAAAGCACTGGTATAAGTACATCAAAAGCAATGGGCACGGTTATCTCCGACAGGATATGGGATCTGGTAGTACTTTTTTCAGGAGTTATTATTATACTCCTTTTCGAATTTGAAAAACTCGGGTCTCTTGTTGTTGAGGCCTTTAAAACTATGTTTAGTTCATTTGGCAACAATATAACAGGGATATTGATTATTATCCTAATAATTGTCTCTGTAATATTAAGCGCCTGGTACCTGGCAAAAAGATTTGGTCTTTCTGAGAAGATCAGAATTTTCTGGAAAGGAGTTATCTCTACCGCACGAAAAACATTCAGAATAAAAAGATCACAAACATTCGCTCTATATACCCTACTTATCTGGATACTTATGATTCTAATGAATTATGCCTGCCTGAGAGCTCTTCCATCCACCGATAACCTGAGCCTGTATTTTGCGGCGGTAGCATTATTTATTGGGACACTTGGATGGGCGATTCCAAGTCCTGCCGGGATAGGAACATCACATTTCTTTGTTTTACAGTTATTTATTCTCTTCGGACTGAGTAAAGAATCGGGTGTTGCATATGGACTTCTGATAAACGGAGTTCAGGTGATAATTACATTAGGATCAGGAGTGTTAATGCTTACGGCAGTATATATTTACAGAATTATTAAACCCTTACCTGAGTCAGAATCTGAACAATAATAATAGTAGTTGGTTAAGAAAATATGAGCAGAAAATTATATATAGAAACCTATGGTTGCCAGATGAATGTAGCCGACAGCGAAGTGGTGGTGTCGATTATGAAGGAAAAAGGTTACTCTGTAACCGAAGATATCAACGCTGCTGATTTAATCCTGATAAATACATGCTCGATCAGGGATAATGCTGAGCAAAGAGTCTGGGGAAGGCTGGATTTATTTAAGAGTATCAAAAGGAATAAACCGGGTACTCTTGTAGGGGTTATTGGCTGCATGGCTGAACGACTTAAGGAGCAACTTCTGGAAACCGGCAAGATGGTAGATATTGTTGTTGGACCGGATGCATACCGAGACCTCCCACGCCTGGTCGGAGATGCCTTCGAAGGACATAAGGGAGTTAATGTCCTGCTCTCAAGGGAGGAAACTTATTCAGATATATCTCCTGTTAGAATGGACCGGAATGGTGTTTCGTCCTTTGTATCAATTATGAGGGGATGTAATAATATGTGTTCATACTGTGTCGTTCCCTACGTCCGTGGTGCAGAACGCAGCAGGGATCCTGAAACTATTTTAAGAGAAGTAAGAGAACTTTTCGACGCTGGCTACAGGGAAGTAACTTTACTCGGACAAAATGTTGATTCGTATAAGTGGGAAAAGGGTAAAGACAAAATTGGATTTTCAGAGTTACTGGAGAAAGTGGCGCTATTTAATAAGAATATGCGCGTACGCTTTTCTACCTCCCACCCTAAGGATATGTCGGATGAAGTACTTTATACAATGAGCAGGCACGCTAATATATGCAAACATATACACCTGCCGGCACAGAGTGGAAGCAGCAGGATATTGGACTTAATGAATCGCAAATACGACCGCCAGTGGTATATGGGAAGAATTGAAGCTATTCGAAGAATTCTTCCCGAATGCTCTGTTTCAACAGATATGATTACAGGTTTCTGTACTGAAACAGAAGAAGACCACAGTGAATCTCTTAGCCTTATGAAAGAAGTTGGTTACGACTTTGCCTATATGTTTAAATATAGTGAAAGACCCAATACTAAAGCAGCCCGGAAATATAAGGATGATGTGCCGGAAGATATAAAAACACGAAGGCTGAATGAGATTATAAAGCTTCAGAACCGCATGTCGGAGGCAAGTAAAAAGAGCGACCTGGGTAAGACATTCGAAGTGCTCGTTGAAGGAATATCCAAAAAGTCGGATAAAGAATTATCAGGCCGTACATCACAAAATAAAGTAGTTGTATTTCCCCGCAAGGATTACAAGCCTGGCGATTATGTGAGGGTGAAAATTATTGACTGCACCTCTGCGACCCTGCTTGGTAATCCGGAGTAAGTATTTACCTGTCTGTTTATCAAGTTATTACAATTATTCGGAATATGCATTTTATTGGGATTATTCCAATTAATTGTATAAATTTACGTTGAACATATACCTAACTTAAATAATCAGAGTATGAAAAAGCTAAGAAACATATTAATAATTATCAGTGCTCTTTTAATTTTGGCTCCTGCTGCCAGGGCACAGGATTCAGATTATTTACCCAGCATGGTATTGAAAACTAACCCCCTTGCAGCACTTGGAGGTCCGATGTATATTGCCATAATACCAATCACAGGAGAGTATAAAGCTCTGTTTGAGCTAAAGACAACTGCAAAGCAATCCATTACCCTTGGAGCTTCATTCCTGGGACCCAGTTTATTAATCAACCTTGATCAACTCGCCACAGATGATGAAGGTATATCTCAGCTCAACACATCAGGTTTCAGGGGACAGCTATGGTATAAGTTTTACATCGGAAGGGATACCGAGGCCCCGAAAGGCTTCTACGTTGGTCCTCACTTCTCGTTTGCCAGCGCAAACCTGATTGTAAATGACGTAGATGAAAATAAGCTGGGTATTCAGAAAATAAACTTCAACGGTGTAATAGGATACCAGATTATTAGTGATGGAGGATTTGCTCTTGACATTTTTACAGGGCTAGGAGTAAAAAACATCAAATACACTATTGAAGGAGATACCGAAGATATTATAGATGCTGAATTTGAGGATAAGTTTACTCCCGGGGTTGTTTTCGGTCTGAATTTCGGATACGCATTCTAAGCTTATTCATATTGAAGCCGGGATATTAAATATATGATCCCTTCTTTCGCAGGGATTACAATATGCAGGCTCCTATTCAGGGGCCTGCTTAATTTTTATACCAAGCTCATTTAGTTGATCTTCAGATATAGTTGCTGGCGAATCAATCATCACATCCCTTCCCTGGTTGTTCTTTGGGAAGGCTATATAATCTCTTATTGTCTCTGATCCGTCAAAGAGAGATACCATCCTGTCAAAGCCAAGTGCTATACCACCATGAGGGGGGGCTCCATATTTAAATGCATTAAGAATAAATCCGAATTGCTTTTCTGCTTCCTCCCTTGTAAAACCCAGGGTTTTAAACATCAGGCTCTGTAACTCTGAATCATGAATCCTGATCGATCCCCCTCCTATCTCCACTCCGTTTATTACCAGGTCATGAGCAATAGCTTTTACCTTGCCGGGGTCGGTCTCCATAAGCGAAATATCTTCTTTTCTGGGTGAAGTAAAGGGGTGGTGCATAGCATGGTAACGACCATATTCCTTATCCCATTCAAGAAGGGGGAAATCCAATACCCAGAGGGGAACAAAATCCTCGGGGTCACGCAGGTCGAGCCTGTCGCCCATCTCCAGCCTGAGCACGCCAAGAGAATTCAGGGTATGAGCTCTCTCTCCTGCAAGTATTAGCAGAAGATCGCCAGGTTCAGCACCGGCAAACCTGAGCCATTCCCTTAAATCATTTTCAGAGTAAAATTTATCGACAGACGACTTAACAGAACCGTCTTCATTATATTTCACGTAAACCAAGCCCTTAGCCCCGATCTGCTGACTCTTTACAAAGTCTGTAAGCTTATCCAGTTCCTTTCTGGAATATCCCGCACACCCGGCTGCATTAATAGCACCTACATATTCCGCATCGTCAAAAACAACAAAGTCATGACCCTGAACAATGGAAGTTAAATTGGTAAATTCCATGCCAAAGCGCAGATCAGGCTTATCAGAACCATATTTCTCTAGCGCTTCATCATATGATATTCGGGGAAATTTATTATCTATTTCGACACCCTTAATTTCCCTGAATAAGTGCTTAAATAATCCTTCAAAGGTATTCAGTATATCTTCCTGTTCAACAAAGGAAAGTTCGCAGTCAACCTGGGTAAATTCGGGCTGACGGTCTGCCCTGAGATCTTCATCCCTGAAACATTTTACAATCTGAAAATACTTATCAAATCCTGAAATCATCAAAAGCTGCTTAAAAGTCTGTGGTGACTGAGGTAAAGCATAAAACTCACCCTGGTTCATTCTTGACGGGACAACAAAATCCCGAGCACCCTCGGGTGTGGATTTAATAAGCACAGGGGTCTCTACCTCAATAAATCCTTCTCCGTCAAGATAGCGACGTACCTCCTGAGCCATTTTATGGCGATGAATAATACTCTGCTTAACCGGTTCGCGCCTCAGATCAAGATATCTGTACTTCATCCTTAGCTCATCACCTCCATCACTTTTATTCTCAATAGTAAACGGAGGCGTCTTACTGGAATTTAAAACAGTCAATTCTTTAACATCCAGCTCAATATCACCTGTAAGCATATTAGGGTTCTTGTTACTTCTCTCCATCACCTCTCCCTTAACCTGTATAACAAACTCACGACCAAGCCTTCTTGCTTCTTCACATAACTCAGATCGTTTATCCATATTAAATACAAGCTGGGTCTTGCCATACCTGTCGCGCAGATCGATAAAAGTCATTCCACCCAGGTCTCTCGACTTCTGAATCCATCCGCTTAATGTAACTTTTTCTCCTACATTGTTGATATTCAACTCTCCACAAGTGTGTGTCCTGTACATTGCCCTGTTTTTTATATTTCTGCAAAGATAGAAAAGATAAAAGACGAACGACAAAAGACAAAAGGCAAATGGAATAAAAAAGTTGAACTGGGTTGAAAAGATTGAAAGCTAATTGAACATTATCCTGGACTTCTTCACCCCGTGCTCCATGCCCCCTGCCAATACTCAAACCTTTTTTATACTTTTGTACAAACTACTTTAATGGACGAGATTTTATCGGATGAATATTTTATGAAAGCAGCCCTGGGAGAAGCTAAGGAGGCATACTCCAGGGACGAGGTTCCTGTGGGTGCTGTTGTAGTATGCAATAACAAAATTATTGCCAGGGCACATAATCTGACCGAAACATTAAACGATCCCACAGCACATGCTGAGATGCAGGTTATAACTGCAGCTACATCATATCTGGGTGGAAAATACCTGAAAGATTGTACAGTTTATATTACACTCGAACCATGTACAATGTGTGCAGGAGCTCTTTACTGGTGTCAGCCAGACAGGATAGTCTACGGCGCTAGTGACGGCAAGAAAGGATATACAGTTTTCAACAAACAGGTCCTTCACCCTAAAACACTTGTTAAACAAGGTGTTATGGAGAATGAATGTTCAGCAATACTTAAGGAATTCTTCGCTTCAAAAAGAGAAAATAATAAGTAAGATATTATTGACATTTTATTGGACCATTTGAAAAAATTGATTTAGGTTTGTATAAAGAATTAACAGATGACTTTCGATAATGGCAGAACAATTATAGCATTGAGGCTCAGGCTTTTTATAGCCACTGTTCTTCTGATTGTTTATTTATACCTGGTTTATTTCGGAAAAGAACTTCGCTTTCCTCTCCTTGGCCTGGAGGCTGGTGCATGGACCACAATTGTTCTGGCTATCTTTACTATTATCGCATTTTATCCCCTTGCACTCAATTACAGGTATTTTTATTTTTCTGACGATGGACCCGTACTGGTATTCCGGTATTATTCTGTAGGTTTTTTTGCAGGGAAAAAACAATCTGTTGAGATACCGAAAAATGAATTTGCAGGATATAAAACAGAAAATTACCTCGGACTTTTTAAAAAGATTATTCTCGCAAGAAAAATTGACAGGAAGATTGCCTATTATCCTTTAATACACCTTAGCTCACTTAAAAAAAAGGAAATAGTAAAACTCTTATCATCGCTTGATTCATTTTCACAGTCTAAATAATTATAAACTTATGAGTTAAATCATTTTATTTGAATCAGGAAGAAGAGAATTTTGTCAAATAAATAATCAATATTTCTAATCCATAATAATTTAATATAATGAACGTAGATAAGGTGCTTAACGAACTTGAAAAGAAACATCCCGGCGAAGTTGAATATTTGCAGGCCGTCAGGGAAGTTCTTGAGTCAATTGAAGAGGTCTATAATGAAAATCCACAATTTGAGGCAGCAAATATTGTGGACCGAATAGTTGAGCCAGACAGAGTCTTTACATTTAAGATTCCATGGCTTGACGATGAGGGTAATGCACATGTTAATCTCGGGTATCGAATTCAATTCAACGGAGCAATCGGACCCTATAAAGGTGGTCTTAGATTCCACCCCAGTGTGAACCTGAGTATATTGAAATTCCTGGGTTTTGAACAGATCTTTAAGAACTCTCTGACTACTCTCCCTATGGGTGGTGGTAAAGGAGGATCTGATTTCAACCCAAAAGGTAAATCAGATGCTGAGATAATGAGATTCTGTCAGGCCTTTATGCTTGAACTATGGAAGTACATTGGTCCTGAAACAGATGTCCCTGCTGGAGATATAGGTGTTGGCGGTCGTGAGATTGGCTACCTGTATGGAATGTATAAAAAACTTGCAAGCGAACACACAGGTGTTCTTACAGGCAAAGGCATCAACTGGGGAGGATCTATTATGAGACCCGAAGCAACAGGTTTTGGAAATGTTTACTTTGCAAAAGAAATGCTTGCAACCAGGGGAGAAACTTTTGAAGGCAAAACAGTGGCAATATCCGGATTTGGTAATGTTGCATGGGGTGCAGCCCTGAAAGTTACAGAACTGGGAGGTAAGGTAGTAACACTTTCAGGACCTGATGGTTATATTTACGACCCGGACGGAGTCTCAGGCGAAAAAATTGACTATATGCTTGAACTTCGTGCATCAAACGAGGATATTGTAAAACCTTATTCCTACGAGTTTCAGGGTGTTGAGTTCCATGAAGGCAAACACCCCTGGGAAGTAAAATGTGATATTGCTCTTCCTTGTGCTACTCAGAATGAGTTAAATGCAGAAGATGCTGAGAACCTGGTTAAAAATGGTTGTTTTTGTGTGAGCGAAGGTGCTAATATGCCATGTACCCCTGAGGCTATTGAGATACTACAAAAGAATAAGGTACTCTATGGCCCGGGAAAAGCAGCTAATGCAGGTGGTGTGGCAACTTCAGGCCTGGAGATGTCTCAAAATTCACTTAAACTTCACTGGGGAAGAAACGAAGTTGATGGCAGACTCCACGAAATAATGACTAATATCCATGAAGCATGTGTAAAATATGGTACAGATGAAGATGGATATGTAGATTATGTTAAGGGAGCAAATATTGCCGGCTTCCTGAAAGTTGCCAACGCAATGCTAGACCAGGGAGTACTGTAGGAAAATAACTACACACTATATTTAACCGTCACATCTCCTGTGACGGTTTTTTTATGCCCTGGTAAACCTTTTCAACTTTTTTCAGGGTTTTCAACTTTTTCAAGCTTCTTCTTCCTATCTTTATAAGTGGAATAAATACGCTGCTTTATGTCGGAAAGATTATTGGTCTACCAGGTTGCCCTGTCTAATATGCCAGGGATTGGAGATATTAATGCAAAGAAACTAATCCGTCATTTTGTAGATATTGAAGCCATATTCAAAGAGTCTTACCATAACCTGATAAAGATTCCTGGCATTGGCTCCAGACTGGCAAAATCACTTACTGAGAACAGGTCACTTGAGCGAGCAAAAAAGGAGCTGGAATTTATTAAAAAACATAATATCCGTACCTCCTTTTATTTAGACAACGACTATCCCGGGCGTCTAAGGGAATGTCCGGATTCTCCTGTTCTACTATATTATAAGGGAGATATTGCTCCCGATTCAAAGCATATACTGAGCATTATCGGTACAAGAAATGCTACAAGAAGAGGGAAAGATATCTGCAATTCTATTATCTCGGGTCTTGCAGAAAAATATCCAGGGCTGATTATTGTAAGCGGACTGGCTTATGGGGTCGATATTTGCGCCCACAGGGCTGCTCTTAAAAATAATCTTCCAACTATCGGTGTTATGGCCCATGGTTTTCTTACCCTATATCCATCCCTGCATGCACCAACAGCAAGAGAAATGCTTGAAAAAGGAGCTCTTGTAACCGACTTCCTGTCGGATGAACCGCCAGACAGAAATAATTTCCTGAAAAGAAACAGAATAATTGCAGGTATGACCGATGCCACTCTTGTTATAGAATCCGGTACCAAGGGAGGTGCCATGGTTACAGCAGATATAGCAATGTCTTACAATAGAGAAGTATTGGCTGTTCCCGGCCATCCGGGAGAAAAATATTCGGCCGGATGTAATATGCTGATAAAGTCACAAAAAGCAAGCCTGGTAGAAAATGAAAATGATATAGAATATTTTCTGAACTGGTTACCTGTAAAAACGCAAACCAGAGCCAGACAAAAAACAATTCCCGACCTGGGTCCATTTGAGACCTTAATTATTGATGCACTAAAAGAAAGAAAACAGCTAACGGCCGACCAGCTTAGCAGAGAAATTAAGGAACCGGTACAGAGGTTATCACCCTCTCTTCTAAAGCTTGAATTTGAAGGTATAATAGCCTCTCTGCCTGGCAATATTTATAAACTGAATTTACTCTGAAATAAGTTATAAATATTCATGATAAATATCATGTAGATTTATATGTTATATAACACATTACGACTGGTTATATTACTGACTATATGAATATTATGTATATTAATTTAACTTGAATATAATCTTGTGTCTGAGAAACCAAAATATAAATGAATAATCTTCTTGTTTTCTTCTATTTTTAACCCTAGTTAACTCAATCAACAAACCAAATAAAAAAACAACTATGGACCCCAACGTAGAAAAATTTATGGCAGCTATTAAGGCAAAGAATCCAGGTGAAAACGAATTTCATCAGGCCGTTCATGAAGTTGCTGAGTCTTTGATTCCATTTATTGAAGAAAATCCAAAGTACAAGCATGCCAAGATCCTTGAAAGAATTGCCGAACCTGAAAGAGTAATATTATTCAGAGTTCCATGGCTTGACGACAAGGGAGAAGTTCAAATTAATAAAGGATACAGGATTGAAATGAATAGCGCCATCGGACCTTATAAAGGCGGCTTAAGATTTCACCCGACTGTAAACCTTGGAATCCTCAAATTCCTTGCATTCGAACAGGTACTTAAGAACAGTCTTACTACTCTGCCTATGGGCGGTGGTAAAGGAGGATCTGACTTCGATCCAAAAGGAAAATCCGATAATGAAGTAATGAGATTCTGCCAGAGCTTTATGACAGAACTACAGCGTCACATAGGACCAAACACTGACGTACCGGCTGGTGACATTGGTGTTGGGGGCCGTGAAATTGGATTTATGTTCGGCCAATATAAAAGATTACGTAACGAATTCACAGGTGTGCTTACCGGTAAAGGAAGAGAATGGGGTGGCTCACTTATTCGTCCCGAAGCTACAGGTTATGGTGCTGTTTACTTTGCACAATCAATGCTGGGAACAAGGGGAGAATCATTAAAAGGCAAAGTGGTTACAATCTCAGGATCAGGCAACGTTGCCCAGTATGCAACTGAAAAAGTTAATGAGCTGGGTGGAAAGGTAGTTACACTTTCTGATTCATCCGGATATATATATGATCCTGCTGGTATCGATAACAATAAGCTTGCTTATGTTATGGAACTGAAAAATGTTAAGCGTGGCAGAATTTCTGAGTATGCCGAAAAATATGGTGTTGAGTACTTCGAAGGTAAGCGTCCATGGGAGGTCAAGTGTGATGTAGCCATGCCAAATGCAACACAAAACGAAATTAACGAAGAAGAAGCCAGGTTGCTTGTTAAAAATGGTTGCTACTGTATCTCAGAAGGTGCAAACATGCCTTCCACTCCTGATGCAATTAATGTATATCTGGAAGCCAAGATTCTCTACGGACCAGGTAAAGCAGCTAACGCAGGTGGTGTTGCAGTTTCAGGTCTTGAAATGACTCAAAACTCAATGCGCTACAGCTGGACCCGCGAAGAGGTTGATAATAAGCTCAAGCAGATAATGTCTGATATTCATGAAATGTGTGTAAAACATGGTACTGAAAATGATGGCTTTATAAATTATGTTAAGGGAGCAAATATTGGTGGCTTTATTAAAGTGGCCGATTCAATGCTGGCTCAAGGAGTTGTATAACAACAAAATAGATTAAACCAAAAAAGGGACATTTATTTGTCCCTTTTTTTTTTTTGTTTATGTTTACTGACCGAAATACCTGTCATGCAATTTATAGATACACATTCTCATTTATACCTGGAAGAATTTAAAAACGACAGGGCTGAAGTAATTAGCAGGGCTCTTGGTGCTGGAGTATCAAAAATCCTGTTGCCAAATATTGATAGTAACTCTGTTCCCGGAATGCTTGAAATGACTTACGATTACCCTGGAATATGCTATCCGATGATTGGTATTCACCCCACATCTGTAAAAGCTGATTACCTCGGGCAGCTTAATTCTGTAAAAGAATGGCTTAAAAAGGAAAAATTTATTGCTATTGGAGAAATTGGGATTGATCTGTATTGGGATAAAACATTCCTGAGCCAGCAGGAATATATCTTCAAGGCCCAGGTGGAACTGGCACTATCTAAGGATCTACCTCTTGTAATACATTCCCGGGAGTCATTTCCTCAAATTTTTAAGCTACTGGAAGAATACAGGGGTAGAGGATTAAAAGGAGTATTCCATGCTTTTACCGGAGATACAGGTAAGGCAGAGTTTATAAGTGATTTTGGATTTAAAATTGGAATAGGCGGCATAGTAACATTTAAGAACTCAGGACTCGATAAGGTTGTGGCAGATATAGGATTAGAAAATATCATACTGGAAACTGATGCTCCTTATCTCGCACCAACACCATACAGGGGGAAAAGAAATGAAAGTTCCTATATCCCGCTTATTGCTGAAAAAATCGCTGAGATTACAAACTCATCAGTTTCACAGGTTTCAGAAATTACCAGCGCCAACGCACTGCGTCTGTTTAAGCTTTAAAAGCAGTAAAATATAATGATAGATAAAAAAAACTCAATACTGCTCATTTATACCGGCGGAACAATCGGGATGGTTCATAATCCGGTAAACGGGACCCTTGTTCCTTTCAACTTTGATTATATAGTTGAGCAGGTTCCTGAACTTAATCGATTCAATTTTGAAATCGACACCTATTCTTTCAATCCACTTATCGATTCATCAAACGTAAGTCCTGCTATATGGAGAACTATTGCAGAGATAATAGAAAGCAATTATTCTGAATACGATGGCTTTGTAATTCTGCACGGAACAGATACCATGGCTTATTCTGCTTCTGCCCTGAGCTTTATGCTTGAGAATAATTCAAAGCCCGTAATATTCACAGGTTCCCAATTGCCGATAGGCACCCTCAGAACAGACGGAAAGGAAAATCTTATATCCGCTCTTGAAATTGCTGCAGCAAATGAGAATGGGAAGCCTATTGTTCCTGAAGTATGCATATATTTTGAAAATTTACTTCTCAGAGGCAACAGAACAACAAAATATAGCACGGAACATTTTAATGCCTTTGCCTCTCCAAACTGTGAACCACTTGCCAGAACAGGTATTGAGATTATATATAACCGCAGAGAAATACTCTACCCAACAGTCAGACAGGATCTCTTGGTTCACAAAAACCTTAACACCTCGGTAGCTGTTATGAAAATCTTTCCGGGAATAGAAAGAAACCTCGTCAGAGCCATACTAAAACTTAGTAAGGTTAAGGGTGTTATTCTCGAAAGCTTTGGTGCTGGTAATGCTCCAACGGAAGACTGGTTTATAAATGAGATCAAAGACTATATTACAGAAGGAGGAATAATCTTAAATGTTACTCAGTGCTATACGGGCAGCACTAAATCAGACCTATACGAAACCGGTCACCAGCTTATAAACGCAGGAGTAATTAGTGGTCTGGATATTACTACAGAATCGGCTCTTACGAAATTAATGTTCCTGCTGGCTAATTATAAGGATATTGATATAATTAAAAACATGTTAAAAAATCCTATAATAGGTGAAATAAGCCTGTAGCATGTTTTTTTTTAGCATTTTTTTCGTATTTTGTGCCGCCTGAAATTCTTTGAAAAACTGAGATTTACCCCCGGGGGAATGATAATTGGAGAGGTGCAGGAGTGGCTTAACTGGCACGCCTGGAAAGCGTGTGTACCCCAAAAGGGTACCGAGGGTTCGAATCCCTCTCTCTCCGCATTCGAGAAATAAAATAAAAATAGGGGAAAGACCTCTTTAAAAGGTCTTAATTTATTATAAACAACTTAGGAATAAAAACCGGAGTAAAGCATTGTGAAGAACTGTTACCATTTTAACACGAGATATTGCATTTTTACTCCCAATTAAAAATAATTTATAAATTTGCTAAGATTATTAAACTTAATAACTA
>CAZWLP010000002.1:0-91577 GCA_964634565.1 uncultured Rikenellaceae bacterium
TCGTGCTTCATATATCCCTTTACTGTCTCAACAAGGGTTGGAATAAGGTCGTGTCGCTGCCTGAGCTGTACGTCAATATCGGCAAAGGCATTTTCTCTGTTATTACGTAATCTTACCAGTCTGTTATAGGCTGATATAAGCAAAAGACCTATAACCAGAACCAGAGCGATAATAATTATTAAAATACTCATAATTTATATATTAGTTAAAATCAAAAATAGGAAAAACAAGTCTAAGAGCAAAGGGCAAGTTCCCTGAGCTCGTCTGACAGAAATATCTTTTTCGGGTTCTTACGTGCCAGCAGGTCGATCATAGCCCGGGCAACATCTCTGCCTTCAATTGCACGGTAAACCCCGAGTTTGCCTCTAAATATAAATGAAAATGCTTTCATAAATACCGTTGCCAGCTTTTCTCCGAGCCGGAACTCTGATCTTTTTCCCAGAAGTAATGAGGGCCGTGCAATAACCGTTGTTTCAAAAGCAAGATCTATAATACCTGCCTCCATTTCTCCCTTAATCCTGGGATAATAAGACTTTGATGCTGCATTAGCGCCCAGCGAAGATACAACGGCCACCCTGCTTACTCCTTTTTCCAGAGATACCCTGGCAATATTTATTGGCATATCCCTGTCAATTTGCTCATATCTGGAAATTGAGGATGTCTTTTTTCTCGTTGTTCCAAGACAAATAAACAGATCATCGCCACGAATCTGATCAGCATAGGTATCAACATTTTCAACATCAACAATATGCTCAACAACCTTAATGTGTTCTATATTAAGCTTGCGGCGAGTAAAGACCTTAATGGTTGAATATCGCATATTTTGTATTAATTCTTCTACAAGATATTTGCCAATAAGTCCGGTAGCACCAAAAACAACTGCTGTTCTATTCATAATCAATATTATTAGAAGGGGGACTAATTTGTCCCCCAACGGGGCTATACACCCCACTCTTATGTAAGGTAAGAGGTATGTTACAATCCACTGAAATCAATATCTTTAAAAACAAGGCTTGGCGTTCTTAACGATGAGTTTTTATAAACATCATTTCCTGTTTCAATAAGGCTCATCCACAGGTCTTTCATATTACCCGTTATATTCATCTCTGAAACAGGCATTATTTCCCTGCCATTCTCAATCAGGAAACCTTCAATTCCATAGGAAAAATCACCTGTTGCCCCATTGGTGTTTCCTCCGTTAAACCCAGTAACAAGAATACCCCTGTCGACCCCGGCAATAATATCCTCCTGGCTTTTGTCTCCCGTACTTAAAACAATATTGCTTCTGCTCCCGGAGGTGGGCTCCATTCCCAGTTTCTTTCCATAATAAGTATCGATATAATAGCTTTTCAGAATACCCTTTTCAAAGATGCCTCTCTTTGAAAGAGCCAGCCCCTCACTATCAAAATGCCTTGAACCCCTTCCCGAAGGAATAAAGGGGTCGTCAGTAATTGTAAGTTTTTCTGAGCCAATCTGTTTATCAATACTATCAATCAGAAAAGAATTCTTTTGTTGAATTGACGATCCGTTAAGAGCAGAAAGCAGGGGCCCTAATAACTGGCCGGCCAGCCTGTTCTCAACAATCATTGTCATTTTACCTGAAGCTATTTTTTTCTGACCTATTTTGCGTTTTGCCCGCGATAATGCTGTACTGGCAATTCCATCAACCTTCAGATTATTATAAAACACTGAGCTTTCCGACCATCCTGACTGGGGTCTTGCTTCGCCACCGTCAACAGATACAGAGGCATAGATTCCGTAATATGAATTTGCTGTATCGCCCTCAAAACCATTACTGTTAACCATTACGCTGCTACTCATACCATCGGAATAGCTTGCTGTAACAGAAATAATTTTATTATCTGTTCCAAGTATTTCATTTTCAACTGCAAAAGCAGCATCAATTTTATTCTGAGGGGGGACCTTCTCAAAATCCGAATCGCAGGTACCAAGATCAGGGCCTCCTCCCTTATAATACAGCGACGGATCGGGAAGCGTTCTGTACTCATCCTCAGAAAGATATCTTGTTCCGGCAATGGCTTCCTCAATAAACCTTGCCAGCTCATTTTTGTTGCTCAGCCTGTTTGTTGAATGAACAGAGTATTTCTTGTCGACCATTAACCTGACAGACATTCCGGCCTGGTTTGCCTGCTCAAGTTTATCAATCTTTTTATCTCTTACCTCAACACTGCTGCTAACGCCACTAAATATATTTACACTTACTTCCTGGGCTCCTTTTTCAAGAGCTTTCTGCATTGCCCATTTTGCAAGATCATATTTTTCTTTTGTTGTCATTTTGTAAAAATTGAGTTTTATAAAAAAGATTTAATCCTATCAGGCATTTGTTCCGCCTACTGTAAGTTTTTTTACCAGAACCGATGGCAGTCCGCATGTTACAGGCACTGACTGTCCTCCTTTTCCACACATCCATGTTCCGTTATCAATCAGATAATCATCGGCGGCCATGGTAATATCGGCAAGTGCCTGTGGTCCGTTTCCAATTATATTAATATCTTTTATCGGGCGACTTAGTTTCCCTTTTTCAATCAGGTAGCCCGACTTCACAAAGAAGGTAAAATCGCCGGCTCCTATTTTAACCTGTCCGTTACTGAAATTATCGACATATACCCCGTAATCAACATTTGACAGCAGATCTTCCTTCGAATGAGGGCCTGCCTCCATATAAGTAGATCTCATTCTGGGCAGGGGAATATATCTGAAAGACTCCCTTCTGCCATTACCTGTTGGCTTAACACCATAATGACTGGCGCTAATCCTGTCGTGAATATAGCTATTAAGCACTCCGTCTTTTACCAGGTAGGTTTTCTCAACATCATTACCTTCATCATCGATATTCAGAGAACCCCTGTTATTTATAAGGGTTCCATCATCGATAATATTGATAAAGTCTTTGGCAATCTTCTTTCCCATCTTATCACTGAATATCGATTCGCCCTTACGATTAAAATCGGCTTCAAAAGTATGTCCTATCGCTTCATGAAGCAAAATTCCTGATCCGCCGGCACCCATAACCACGGGCATCTCTCCTGCCCTTGGTTTTGTTGCGTCAAATAGTAGGTTGGTACGATCTACAGTCTCTCGGGCAAGTTCATCAACCAGGGCATCATCAAGCCATTCAAATCCTTTTCTGAAAGAACGGGCCGAATAATTATTTTCAATCTGAGACCCTCTTTGCATAACTGAAACAACTCCAAAACTAACAAGGGGCCTGTAGTCGTAAGTAAGCCGGCCCTCTGAATTATAAAATAAAACATATGATGTTTCATCGTTAAGAAAGGCATTTACTTTTATCACCTTTTCGTCGAGCTCAAATACCCTGTCGTTAATTTTTTGTACAAAGGGTAGCTTTTCTTCAACCGAAACATCTTCCCACTCCCTTGAAATATTATAATATGACTGTGGCTGTTTTTCATTTATATCAACAGGTCTATAATTTTTAGCCTCATTGGCGATAGATGCAGCCATCTTAGCTGCTTTAATCATTGCCTCAGAAGTAATAGCCTCTGAGTATGCAAAACCGGTCTGCTCGCCATTCAGAACCCTTATCCCAACACCGTAATCAATATTGGAATAAGCCCTGTTTACCTTTCCGTCTTCAAGACCAAGTCTGTTGCTTATTTTATGCTCAAAAAACAGATCGGCGTAGGAGCCGCCTTTTGACATTGCCGCTGCAATTACTTTTTGTAAAGTCTCTGCAGAAACTTCAAAGTGTTCGAGATAATTTTTCACGTCAGGATTTAATTGAATATTACTACAAGACTTTAAAAAAGGAGGTAAAATAATCGCGCCGGAAAGCGCTGCCCCTCCGGTCTTTATAAAATTTCGCCTGCTAAAATTCATTGCTATATTATTTGTTATTAATCAAATAAACTGCAAGTTAATTCAATATATACTGAAAGTTATAACCAAATAGCAGGAAAATTGTTAAAGAATTCTTAAATAATTTATGCAGCATTATTCATTTGGTGGCTGCCTCAATTGTGATAAACGACTAAAATATAATATCCCCCGCCATAAGCATGCCTTTGAACCAACGATATAAATATTCAATATCACTTTACCTTACAGTCTTTTAAGACACTTTATTTAAAAGACTTAAGGGTATACTATTTGCTATTATCAGGCCTTTTCTCAAGCAGCTCGGGTCTTTTAACCATCTGCCTTGTATACCGGAATAATTTACCTCCGTGAGAAGCGTCAACAACCCTGTGATCAAGGGCTGCGCCAAGAGTCATAACCCTGCGAATAACAATTTCATCATTTATAACAAGAGCCTTCTTCCTGATAGATCCCAGAGTGATAACAATAGCCACATTTGACGATGGGAAAAGAGCCGGATAGCCGACATCAAGACCAATGGTTCCTATGTTTGCGATAACAAACGACCCATAGTTGCTTGCTGAAATATCCCCTATAGAAAGGCCCCAGTTGATTGTAATCAATTTGATTATTTTATAAACCATCCTCCTGAAGGGCCAGGGTATTTTTGCCAGCATGCCCTTCTTTCTCATTGCCTTGTTTTCTTTTCCGCTACGTGTTTCCTGTATATTGGCTTGAAGATATTTCGCAATATCTTCAAGATTCATTTTTTCGGCCGAAGGCACTTTAACGGAGCTCATTTCCTCTCCCTGCAGCAAAACACTTATCATTGCATCAACAGTATCCTTGGCAACGATCTTTCCTCTTCTTACGTAACTGTTTAATTCAGGAACTTCTGTTTTAAGTCCCCTGGCAAAGATAAGAGTAAAGATATGAGTCGGTGTAATCTTCAAACCCTGCTTTCTCTTTTCAGAAATATATTTTTCAAGATCTGTTACATCAATCTCTACCGATCCTAAAACCTTTGAATCAACAGGCTTTGTATACATGGCCGAAGCAACTTTCCGCCATTCGTTGTTTAAGTTTTTCTGACTCATCCAGTAAATTTATAATGAATTTAATCCAGAATCAAATTATTCATTACGGTAATTTATTTTGAATATTAATTTATTATTAATACTTTGTGGCGCAAAGTACTTTTACTACAATGGAAAATTACAATAATCATAGCGACGATCTGAAGCTTATCAGAAAAATTATGGAAGATTCATCCCGGTTTTTATCCCTGAGTGGTCTTTCCGGAATTTTTATAGGCTTTCTTGCATTTATTGGAGCATATTTTGCTCTTCTAATAATTCAAAAATTTAATCCTGGAGCCGGCATGATTATTCATCCGGGCCTTATTGGCGCCGAAGCGGGAAAACTGATTTTACTTGACGCAATTATAGTACTTGCTTTAGCAATCTTTATCGCCTATTATTTTGCCCTCAGAAACAGCAGGAAAACAGAAACTATTTTCTGGGGTCCTGTAACAAAAAGACTTCTAATCAGCCTCTCTATTCCCCTGATTTTTGGAGCACTGTTTATTGTCGTTTTACTGATAAATAATAATCCCGAATACCTTGTTTCTACCATGCTGTGTTTCTATGGTATGGCATTGATAAACGCCGGGAAATTCACCTTCGACGAGGTTCGGTATCTCGGTATCTTCGAGCTTATTCTGGGTATAGCGGCCGGATTATTACCCGAATATGGATTAATATTCTGGGTGCTGGGCTTTAGCATTTTGCATATTCTCTATGGTATAATTCTTCATCGTAAGTATAACTAATCCGGGAGCCTGGCAATGAAAGACATCTTAAACCGGCTCGATAAGCTTCTGGAAAACAGAATCCGATTAGGAATTATGTCGGCTCTTCTTGTAAACAAAACTATTGACTTTAATAGTCTGAAGGAGCTGTTAAGTGTAAGCGATGGAAACCTTGCAAGTCACCTTAAGGCGCTTGAAAGCAATGAATTAATAAAAGTACATAAGCAATTCGTCGGACGAAAACCAAAAACAAGCTATTCGGCAACAAAACATGGTAAAGAAGTATTTAATCAACATTTATCTGCACTGGAAGAGCTAATAAAAAAGAGTTAATTTTTTTATCAATATACTTTGTGACTCAAAGTACTTTTAAAAACAGATTATGACAAAAGAAAACCAAGATCAAATAAAGTGGCACGAAAGCATGACCGTAAAACTAGTGCTACTGGGAACAATGGCAATCCTGTTTCTTATTCCACTTCAATTAATTAAGATGGTAATAAGGGAACGTGAAAACAATTCGAATGCCGTCAGAATGGAAATAGCCGAACAATGGGGAAAAAGACAAACAATAACAGGTCCTGTATTAAATATCCCTGTCTACAGAAACCCGGGCGATAACAGCGCAGAAAAAGACCGGGTTGAAAGGATCTGGCATATCCTTCCAAACGATCTTAATATACTGGCAAGTATAGATCCTGAAATAAGATATAAGAGCATCTACGAAACAGTAATCTATACTGCCAATCTTAAAATTAAAGGCAAATTTGATATTCCGGATCGAATAAGAGATAATTATATTGTAATATGGAGTGGGGCATATCTGAGCATGGGGATTAGCGATAACAGGGGACTGGTCGACCAGGTAATTATTAATCTGGATAATAATAAAATTCCGGCCGAGCCCGGACTAATCGACTACGATATCTTCCAGTCGGGTTTAACTTTTCCCTTATCGCTTAACAAATCTGATCCGGAAATAGAATTCGATCTTGACTTTTTCATAAAAGGCTCTGACGGATTATCTTTCACCCCTGTTGGGGAAAGCACCAGGGTAGAACTTACATCAAGCTGGTCTTCCCCCTCGTTTAATGGCAAATTTATTCCGACAACACGGGAAATTAACGAATCCGGATTTAAAGCAAAATGGATAATAACACACCTTAACAGGAACTTTCCCCAGGAATGGGTGGGCCCAATTCATGATATTTCAGGGGAATCATTCGGAGCAGATATGATACTGGGGGTCGATCACTACCAGAAATCTGAGCGCAGTTCAAAATACGGATTACTTTTTATTGCATTTACCTTTCTTGTGCTTTTGTTTATAGAAGTTTCTTCAAAAAAACGGATACATATCTTCAGCTATTTTCTGGTATCCCTGGCCCTGGTATTATTCTTCTCGCTGCTAAATGCCCTGAGCGAACATATAGGATTTAATGCATCCTATATTCTGGCTTCAGTATCAATTATTCTAATGATTTCAATATTCTCGGGTTCTCTTCTGGGCGACATAAAAAAGGCCCTCCTGATTGGCTCAATGCTAACTATATTATACGCATTCCTTTACTTCCTTCTTTCGTTAAATGAATTTGCTTATCTGGCCGGTAATATCGGATTACTTATCGGACTTACAGGAATTATGTGGCTGACAAGCAAAACAGATATCTTTAAAAAAGGTGGTCTATAAAAATTGCTTAAACAGATATTATTATCCTTGCCGGAAACTGATAAAAGCGCCTGTGCCAAAATTATGTATCACTCTCTGGCTGTGGATATTAATACTATTCGGCAGCTTGATAATAAAAATCAGGGACCTGTCCTGATAATAATATCCATGGCCTTTCTTTTTACTGATGCATAAGCGGTTTTAACAGTAATTATATAATAAATTACTATTTTGCGATTTCAAAATTTGAGATATATGTCTATCAGAAATAAATCTATTCTATTAATCCTGGTTATCCTGCTTATAGACCAGGTGTTTAAAATATGGGTTAAAACCAACATGATTATTGGCGAAGAACATCATATTATAGGTAAATGGTTTGTTCTTCATTTTATTGAAAACAACGGAATGGCCTTTGGGATGGAGCTTGGAGGGAAGGCAGGAAAATTAATACTCAGCCTCTTCAGGCTTTGTGCAATAATCGGAATCGGATGGTATATTTCATTCCTTATCAAAAACAGAGCAGCATCCGGCCTTATCCTGGCAATAAGTGCAATAATGGCCGGGGCTATAGGTAATCTTATTGATAGTGCTTTTTATGGAATAATATTCACTGAAAGTTATTTTGAACCGGCCATTATGTTTCCGGAAGGTGGAGGTTATTCATCCTTTATGCATGGAAGAGTTGTCGATATGCTGTATTTCCCTGTACTGAAAGGAACCTGGCCGGAATGGTCGCCCTTTAAACCGGGTCAGTCGCTTATTTTTTTCAGACCGGTATTTAATCTGGCCGATAGTGCAGTTACAATTGGTGTTTTATCAATAATCCTTTTTCAAAAAAGGTTCTTCAGAGAGGCAAGCTAGTGCTGCTTGCACATACTAACACAGGTTATAATATTCCTTAGATTTTCATGCTTAAGAGAATAAAAGGTATTCTTGCCTTCCCTTCTTGAAATTAAAACGCCCTTATCTTTTAAAATACCCAGATGATGGGAGGTTGTGGATTGCTCTATTCCCAGCTTCATGTGTATCTGTGTAACAGAAAGTTCCTCTCCTCCCTGAAGAAAATCAATAATCGCTATTCTCATCGGATGGGCAATTGCCTTTAACATATTCGCAGCAGCATCAAGCTGTTCAGGATCAAGCTTTATTTCAGCCATATTATCTTAAAATTAAATTTTGCTTAGATTGAAGTGCAAATATATATAAATATGTTAATGATATCAATATATACTTGATAAATGTGATATACAATATCCTGATTTAATGTTGCTATTTTTATATCTTTGACCTCATAAACACATTAAATGTCTAAGCTCACTTCCATCAGAAAGCCGGTAAAGGAAGAAATGGAGAAATTTGAAAGTTACTTTAAGGAGACCTTTCAGAGCGACGTTCCATTACTAAAAATCATATTAAACTATGTCCTTCGCAGAAAAGGAAAACAGATGAGGCCACTTCTGGTTTTCCTGTCGGCAGGACTTAATGGTAAAATTAATGAGGCCACTTATGTGGCAGCCACATTTATTGAACTTCTGCATACAGCCACTCTTGTTCATGATGATGTAATTGACGACTCACAGGAAAGACGCGGAGCTCTTTCAATTAATGCTTTATGGAACTCCAAAATTGCAGTGCTTGTTGGCGACTATCTTCTCTCCCAGGGCTTACTGATAAGTGTTAAAAAGAACAGATATGATATGCTTGAAATTGTAAGCAACGCTGTTCAGTCAATGAGCAAGGGAGAGCTGCTTCAGTTACAAAAATCAAGGAAACTCGATATAACAGAGGATATATATTTTGACATAATTAAAATGAAGACCGCAACGCTTATATCATCCTGCACCGAAAGCGGAACCAAGTCTGTTACCGATGATCCGCTTGTTCTCAGAAACATGAAAGATCTTGGCGAAAATATTGGGATCGCTTTTCAGATCAGAGATGATATATTCGATTATCAGAGCAACGGTATGGTTGGAAAGCCTGCCGGAAATGATATAAGGGAAAAGAAAATTACGCTTCCCTTAATTCATGCCCTTAACCAGGTGTCTGTTTCAGAAAGAAGACGCATAATGAATATCATCAAATCGAAACATAAATCTGCTTCAGAGGTAAAAGAAGTTGTTAATTTCGTTACTGATAACGGAGGCCTTGACTATGCCTCACGTATGATGGACAAATACAGGGATAAGGCCTTTGCCATTCTCGATACCTATAATGACTCTGAATTTAAAAGATCATTACTTGAATTTATAGATTATACCACAGCAAGACATAAATAAACACAAAACCCTATCTAATGAAAAAACTTCTGTTTCTATTTGCAACTATTGGTATTGTAGCATGTACTTCCAAAGATACTGTCAATGAATCAACAATTTCAGGAACGGTTCAGAATATTGGAGAAGCACCTCTTTTACTTACTTCCGGACAGAATTCCGATACAATCTTAGTTAACGAAGATGGCTCGTTCTCCTTTACCAAAGAACTTCAAAAGGCAAGCAACTTTGTGCTTCGTATAGGAAGAAGTTATTCGCCGATCTATCTGGCTCCGGGACTAAATCTCACGGCTGATTTTAATGCGAAAAATCTGGGTGGAACAATAGAATTTGGTGGCGACCTGGCTGCAGAAAGCAGGTACTTTCAGGAATTCAAAACAATGAACTATGATCTTTCTGCCGGTATGAAAGAACTATATCTTGCCGAACCGGAAGAATACAAAAATAGTGTTTTGAAAATAAGAACGACAAAAGAAGATTTTCTGAACAACTATATTAAAGCCAATCCCGGAATGGACAAAGCCTTTATACAGAACCAGAAGCTTGATTACGAATTCGGATATTATTATGCCCTCAACTCATATTTGCCGACTCATAATTATTCTGCCAAAGTTGATAATACAGTGCTGCCAGAAGACTGGTTCTCCTTTGAAGACGATATTGACTTCGATAATCCCGGTTACCTCGACATGCCTATGGCCCTGAGAATTGTAAGCTCGGTCATTGCAAAAAACATTGAAAAAGAAGGTGGTCCGGGAGAAGATGCATGGGGAACACCAGGGCTTCTTATTGCGCAATTTAACTGGATCCTTAAAAACATAAAGAACCAGGAGGTAATTAATCACTTCCTGAAAGAAAACCTTACTTCTGTTATCGATTTTTCCGGACCCAATGATATTGAAGAATATATAGATTTATATTATAAAAAATCCACAGATATTGAATCAATTAATGAAATAAAAGAAAAGGTTGAGATGTGGGCACCTCTGAAACCCGGAAATGATGCACCGGCATTTACGCTGCCCGATATTGATGGTAATGAGGTTTCTCTTTCTGATTTTGCAGGCAAATATGTATATATCGATTTCTGGGCTACATGGTGTGATCCGTGTAAAACAGAAATCCCGGTGCTTGAAGAGCTCGCACTTAAGTACGCCGACAAAAATATTGAAATAATAAGTATTTCTCTTGACCAGAACAAGCAGGCATGGATTGATATGGTTACCAGAGATAAGCCTCGTTGGCTGCAGCTTCACGATGGAGTAAAAATGAACACAAACTATATTATAAAATTTATTCCAAGCTTTGTTCTGATTGATCGCGATGGAAAAATCATAAAGGCCCGCGCCCCTAAACCTTCTTCAGGAGAAGAACTGGAAAACCTTCTAAATTCGCTGGAAGGAATATAGGTCACTTAAAGTAATTCTATTTAGGCGCGTAATATATTTTTCGCGCCTTTTTTATCATATATAATAATATAAAACCCTTAGTGGTGCTAATATTTTTTATTCACGATAATTTGGATAAACCTACGAAAAGATATAATACCTTAATTTATCCTTTATAAAATTACCCGGCCCCATTAATTGGAAAATATGAATAATACAATAGAGCCTGGATTCAGATTATTTATCCTTATACAGGTCTGACAGATTTTTCAATTTAAATAAGTTTTGCAAAAACATACGACTGCCGATTTGAAATTTTCAGGTAAAATTTTCTAAATAGTAAAACCTTACTTTTTTCAGGCCCCTGGAGAATAAAATTCATGGCCTGTATTACAATAACAAATAAATATGCTGTTCTAAGAACGATAAGCACATCAATTTGTCGGCATATATTACTGTTTATCATGCATATAGAGCTTGCAGACTCAGCATAAAAATTTACCTGCTTCCAGAAGAAATTTTAAAATAATCTTTGATTTTCCGGGTCTTCGACACACCAACTTCATCTTCAAGCTCTTTTTGAGATGCTTTGCGAATTTTTTCAAGTGAACCAAATTTCCTTAAAAGAGTCTCTGCTGTTTTCGGCCCAATCCCGGGAATTTTATCAAGGCCGGAATCTAACATTGACTTGCTTCTTTTATCGCGATGAAAATTTATTCCAAATCTATGGGCTTCATTTCTTAGTTGCTGAATAATTTTCAGACTTTGTGAATTTTTGTCAATATATAAAGGAACAGGATCATCAGGGAAATATATTTCTTCAAGTCGTTTTGCAATTCCAACAATAGAAATGCGACCCCTTAAAGATAACGATTCCAATCCCTTTATTGCCGATTTTAATTGCCCCTTGCCTCCATCAACAATTATTAACTGAGGTAAAGATTCGTCCTCATCAATTAATCGCCTGTACCTTCTGAATATTACTTCCTCCATCGACGCAAAATCATCAGGTCCCTTTACCGTTTTAATATTAAAATGGCGATATTCCTTCCTGGCTGGCTTTCCGTTCCTGAATACAACACATGCAGCGACCGGATTGCTTCCCTGGATATTTGAATTATCAAAACATTCAATATGAACAGGAAGGGCAGGCAGGTGAAGATCTGTTTTCAAGAGGTTCAGAATATTATTGGTTCTGTCTTCCTGCTTCCTTCCTTCAATTCGTTTGTTTTTATTTATCCTGTAAAATACAGCATTCCTCTCTGCAAGTTCAATCAATCTTAATTTATCTCCCTTGCCTGGAACTATGTATTTGATCTTATCTTCCTTAATATCAGGCAATAAGGAAACAATAATCTCCTTTGCTTCACTACTATGCCTGTGCCTTAACTCTGTGATAGCCAGAGACATAAGCCCTCTTATATCTTCTTCGATCTTTTTTTTCAGCTCCAGGGTATAGCTTTGTACAATAGCTCCCCGTATTACCCTCATATAATTAATATACACAGCCGTATTATCTTCAGTATATGCAAATACATCTACATCGCTTATATGCGGATTTACTACAGTAGACCGGCTCTGGTACCTGTTCAGTATATCAATCTTGTCCTTTACAACCTGGGCCTTTTCATATGCAAGATCGTCTGAGAACTTCTTCATCAGGTCCTTTAGATACCTCGTAACAGAATAAATATTGCCCTTTAGAATTTCTTTAATCTGGGTAATTGACTCTGCATAATCTTCCCTGTCCTGCTTTCCCACGCAAGGTGCCTTACAATTTCCAATATGGTATTCTAGGCAAACCCGATGCTTTCCTTCCCTTATTTTATCGTCGGAAAGGCTTAATGAGCATGTTCGCAATTTATAGAGCTGGCGTATCAGTCCAAGCAATGTTTTTACCATTACAACCGAAGTGTATGGACCATAATAGACCGATCCATCCCTTATAACATTTCTTGTCATAAACACCCTTGGAAAGGGCTCGTTCTTTATGCAGATCCATGGATATGTTTTATCATCCTTCATTAAAACATTATACCGTGGCTGGTACTTTTTAATCAGATTATTCTCAAGTAACAGAGCCTCTGATTCATTATCGACAACTATATGACGGATCGATTTTATGCGATTTCGCATTACCAGTGTTTTCCCACTTAGTTTCTTAACAAAGTAAGACCCCACCCTCTTCTTAATGTTTTTGGCTTTGCCTACATATATTAGTTCATCAAGCCCGTTATAAAACTGATAAACCCCGGGTTCTTCCGGCAATGTTTGTACAATGGCCTTAAGCCTGTCTATGTTGGTTTTATCAGACATCTTAAAACAAAAATAGTATTTCTAAGAAAATTTACTACCCGGATCTGCTCTTCGTTCTTCGGCCGCTACAGACTATCGAAGGCTGAAGCGAAAAAGAAGTCCTTACTGCTTATTTACAAAAAGATCTGTAAAGCGGAAATTTATACCATCGAACAGGCCCCTGTCTCCAAGCTTAAGCTCTGGAATAACGAGCAGGGACATAAATGAAAGTGTCATAAAAGGCGCCTTTAGGTAACTACCCATAATTTTCACTCTTTCAGAAAGTTTAAGGTAGTGTTCTGCTATTGTTCCACATGGAACATCTGACATTATTCCTGCAACAGGCAATGCTATTGCGTCTGTTTCTCCATCGTGGCAGACAGCCAGGGCTCCCTTTTCTGAAATTACACGGTTAACTGCTTTAACTATTGATTCATCATCTGCACCAACAGCAATAATATTATGACTGTCGTGAGCTACAGAGCTTGCTATAGCGCCCTCTTTTAATCCAAAACCCCTGATAAAAGCAACACTGGCCTTAGCATCTCTATAACGGTCTTTTACTACAAGCTTAAGTATGTCTTTATCTGTATCTGAATTAAGCTCTTTGGCCTCAGACCACCTTTCTTTAAACTCCTTGGTATATAATTCTCCATCACTGACATCAATTATCCTTACCTGACCTGATTTATTTTCAATCCTTATATCGGCCAGTGTAATTTTATTAGAATTAAAATGATTTGGTCTGTCCGGCACTCTCGAATCAAAGTGTACCTTATCTTCAGAATATACTTTTCTGCCATCAATCCAGGTTTCAAGCACCCTGAAATTTTGAAGATTTTCAACAACAATAAAATCAGCCCTATCGCCCTCCCTTAAGAGCCCCGCTTCAATTTTATAATGCTCCACCGGATTAACACTTGCTGATCTTAGTACATCAAACAGGTCGTAGCCTCTTCCTGCTAGCTCAGATACCAATCCATTAATATGCCTCTCCAAAAGCATCTCGGGATGTATATCATCAGAACAAAGCATTAATTTATCAGGATACTTCTTATATAAGGGCGCCAGTGCGTTCATATTCCTTGCGGCACTGCCTTCCCTTATAAGTATATCCATTCCGGCATCAATCTTCTGCAAAGCCTCCTCAATGGTAAAAGCTTCGTGATCCGTAGTAATTCCAGCACCTGCGTAGACGCCCAAATCCTTACCCGTTAGTCCAGGTGCGTGACCATCGACAGGTTTACCATACTTCCTGGCTATATCAATTTTTTCCATAAGCTCCAGATCTCCATTAATCACACCAGGAAAATTCATCACTTCAGACAAATAATATATATCACTCCGGGAGAGAAGTCTTTCTGTTTCTTCCCTTCCTATTACCGCTCCATTACTTTCAAAACTAGTTGCAGGAACACACGAGGGGGCACCAAAATAAAACTTTAAAGGAACCGTTTCAGCATTATTTATCATAAAATCCACACCATCCAAACCAAGCACATTAGCTATTTCATGAGGGTCGCTAACTACTGCTACTGTACCATGCCTTACAGCAACCCTGGCAAATTCAGACGGCACAAGCATCGAACTTTCAATATGAACATGGGAGTCGATAAATCCGGGCATTATATAAGTACTAAACTGCTCATCTGATCGCTGCACTTTTTCGATAAAACCATTGCGGATAAATACCAGGGCAGAAAAAATCTCCCTATTAAAAACATCAATATAATTTCCTTTAATTAACATTTTAAAAAAATAAAAACTAAAATTTGTTCCACGTGGAACGTTATTAACAATAAAAATATAAAATTAACACCCTGATTCGGAATTAGCCCCTCTATATCACCTCTTACCTCTTCGATCCTGAATCCTCACTCTTCGACCCTTGCTCCCCTATCGCCCCATATACATTAACAAAACTGAGATATCACTGGGCGACACCCCACTGATTCGACTTGCCTGACCAACGGTATCCGGCCTGTGTTTTTCGAGCTTCTGGCGACCCTCTGTTGAAATAGACTTTAATTCATCATAGATTATATCTTCAGGTATTTTAAGCTCATTTAATTTCTTAATCTTATCTGCAAGATTTTTCTCCCTGTCTATATACCCCTGATATTTTATTGCTATCTCTACCGACTCAAGTATTTCTGATTTTCTGGATCCCAAAATCTGAATCAGGCTTTTTCCCTTTTCGTCTAACATCAATAATTCTTCCAGTTTCAACTGAGGTCTTGTTGCCAGGGTTTCTATTCTTACACCTTCCTTAATTTTACTTGTTTTCCTTTCTTCCAAAAAACCGTTAATCTGTCCGGGTTTAAACTTAATTTCTGCCGCAAGGCTTTTTACTTCATTAATAAGCTGTCTCTTCTGATTTAGGCGCTTCATTCTTTGATCGTCGGCAAGACCAATTCTGTATCCTGTCGGAGTAAGTCTTTCATCGGCATTATCCTGTCTGAGCAGTATCCGATATTCAGCCCGGGAAGTAAACATTCTATATGGCTCATCAACACCCTTTGTTACAAGATCGTCAATTAAAACACCAATATAAGCTTCATCTCTTTTAAAAACCAGAGCATCCTCTCCCCTGATTTTAAGAACTGCATTTATTCCACACATCAATCCCTGTGCTCCGGCTTCTTCATAACCTGTAGTACCATTTATTTGTCCGGCAAAATAAAGGTTATCAACAGACCTGGTTTCGAGAGTATATTTTAATTGTGTCGGCTGGAAGAAATCATATTCAATAGCATATCCGGGCCTGTATATATGCACATTTTCCAATCCTGGAATTTTCTTTATAGCCTTTAGCTGTACATCGAGCGGCAGGCTGGAAGAATAACCATTTATATAATATTCATTCGTATTCCTTCCCTCAGGCTCAATAAACAACTGATGAGTCTTTTTATCAGCGAACGTAACTATTTTATCTTCGATGCTTGGACAATATCTCGGACCGATCCCTTTAATTCTTCCCTGAAACAGTGGACTAAATTCCAGACCCTTACGTAGCTCATCATGAACCTCTTCATTTGTATGTACAATAAAGCAGCTCTTTTCATTCTTAATCTTAATCGCATCATTTAAGAATGAAAAACACCGGCCTTCGCCTTCACCCTTTTGCTCTGTCATTTTTGAAAAATCAATGCTTCTGCCATCAAGTCTTGCACTGGTACCTGTTTTCATTCTTTCTACTTCAAACCCCAGCTCCCTCAGCTGTTCACTTATTCCCGTTGATGAGCCGTCGCCTGATCTTCCTCCCTCAGAGGTACTATATCCCACATGCATCAATCCATTCAAAAACGTACCACTGGCTATTATTACGGCCCGTGATCTGAAACGAGTACCAAAGCTTGTCTCAATGCCCTTAACAACAGAATCCTCAACTATAAGTTTAGTTGCACGCTCCTGCCACATATATAGGTTATCACGATTCTCAAGTATCTCCCGCCAGACCTGGCTGAACAGAGTTCTGTCGCATTGTGCCCTCGGGCTCCACATGGCGGGCCCTTTCGATCTGTTAAGCATCCTGAACTGAATCATACTTCTGTCTGTGACAATGCCAGATGCACCACCCAGAGCGTCTATTTCCCTGATTATCTGTCCCTTTGCTATACCACCCATTGCCGGATTACATGACATCTGCCCAAGCTTTGTCATATCCATTGTTACAAGAAGAGTTTTCATTCCCATTCCGGCAGCAGCATATGCAGCTTCACAGCCGGCGTGACCTCCTCCAACAACTATTATTTCATAATCAATATTTTCCATCCTTTTTCTTCCTGAGATAAAAATCTTCCTTACTGCGCATTACAGTCTTTTCAGCATCACTTTTATCTTTATATCCAATCAAATGCAAGAGCCCATGCAGCATAACCCTGAGATATTCTTCCCTGAATCTGGTTTTATAAATATGGGTGTTAGATCTCACCGTATCAATAGCGATATAAATTTCTCCGCTCAAATTATTCCCTTCAGTATAATCAAATGTTATAACATCGGTATAATAATGATGTTCAAGAAATTCTTCATTAATCCTGCGCTGACTCTCATTATCGATAAAAAAATAATCAATTTTCTCAATATTATAACCCTCACACCCTGCGCTGGATGTTAGCCACTTTTTAATTTCCTTAGATCCTTTTAACTGGAATTTTACGTTCTGATAATGAACTCGTATATCCACAAGCTATTCTAGATTAAACGTCATAGTAACCTGATTGCCATCAGGATTAAATTCTATGTAGTCAGCAAGATTGTTCATTAAATATACACCTCTGCCATGGAGGTTCTCGATATTCTCCGGTGACGTTGGATCCGGTACAACCTGTGGATTAAATCCCATTCCCTCGTCCCTCACGGTAATATTAAGACTTCTTTTCTTAAGTATAAAGGCGACATTAACCTGTTTATTAATATCTGTTTTATTTCCGTGTATTATAGCATTATTAACAGCCTCCAGTGTAGCAACAAGAATTTTACCGTAAGCATCGGTATTTATATTCAGCTCACTAGACAACTCGTCAATAACATTTTCTATCTTCCGGATATTAGATATTTCAGACGATATATCTATATTTCTTTTCATTCGCCAGTGCTTAACCTCTTATTATACTTAAAAAAAGATTAAAGGTTACAATTTACATCCTCTTTTTTGCCAGCCAATCTTCCGGATTCTGTTTATCTTTTTCCTGGTAGATCATAAACTTAATAATACATTTTTCTGAATCAGTGCTATCCGAGAAAACATCCCCCAGAATCTGCTTGGTGCTTATATTGTCTCCTGGTTTTACAACAACATTTACAAGGTTTTGATAAACAGTAAGAAACTGACCATGTCTTACAATAACAGCCATATTGCCTCCTGAGATACCAAATACACTAACAACCTTCCCATTAAATACAGCTCTTGCTTTTACCTTTTCGTTGCTGGTAATTTCAACACCAATATTATTAACCTTTGTTCCTTTTAACAGAGGATGGTCGTGCACTCCGAAACGGCTTGTTATTACACCACGTTCAACAGGCCAGGGCAGTAAACCCCTGTTTTTAGCAAAATCATCGCCATTAAGCATCTCTTCGGGTGTAAGCTCCATGCTCTCTCTCTTTTTTCTTTCTTCTTCAATAACCCTCTCGATCTCTTTTTCTATTTCTCCTGCAATTCTCCGTTTATCCTGTAGCTCTTTCCTTAGCTGCCTTTCTTTCCTTGACAGGCCATTAAGCAGTTGTCGTTTTTGTCTTAGCTCTACCTGAAGCTGAACCTGTTGCTGTTCCTCTTTTTGTTTCAGAGATACTATTTCTTCAAGATCTATCTCCTGCTTGTTTTTATTTCGTTCAATCTCCTCTTTAATATCGATTATTAACTCTGCCTCCCTTCTTCGATATTTAGCTACCTGCTGAAGATATTTAAGTCTTTTATATCCCTGGTTTATATCTTTTGCAGAAAATATATATGCAAAATCAGGCTGACCCTTACTTACCCGCTGTGCATGCAAAATAGCCTTCTCATAATCCTTAACAAGCATTTCAAGGTCATCTTCCATTAATATTATGGCTGTTTCGTTAAGATCTATTCTTACTGTAAGCAGTTCTACCTGTTCCTTAATACCCGATATAACACTTTCCCTCAATCTTAATTTACTATCAACTATATTTAATCCCTGAAGGCTTGCGGCCTTTTCTGATGATGTTTCCTTTAGCATTTTATCGACATACTCGATATCGGCAAGCGTTTTAGCTCTTCTGGCCTCAAGGTCAGAAAGTGATTGTCCCTGCGTAAAAACAGATATACACAATAATAATATAATCAGTATTATTCTCATTTCAGAATTAAGGTCCTTATATCCGTCGCAGTTGTGAATTTCATGCTTTTAATCTTTTCACTTTTAGCACCACTATATTTAATGTTTATTTCTATTTCCCCATTATTTACAATAAGTTCGACATTACGCGGATAAACGAGTCCATGTTCATTATTATAATCTTCAAATTTAAATCGGGTATTATTGCCGTTAATATGGCTAAGTTCGGTCTTTTTTAACTTTAGATATTCATTGTCGAACTCCAGAGAATAGCTTGTTTCGCCTCTTCTTAAGCTATAGTTTAAATCACCTGCTTTATCTTCTGTAGAAGGCAGCGATATCAGAGGAGAGGGCAGGTCGCCCCATAATAAAACTATATCATCATGGCCAATTCCATACTTATCCTTTAAATAAATTAACGACTGTATATATAAAAGATTATTAATTTTATCGTGAACCTTTATACTATCACTGTTTATAAATACCCTTGCCACCTCTATTCCAGCCACTGATCTAAGGCTTAATAATAATTCACCCTTTTTACTATACTTTATAAAACCACTGACAGTTCGGTTTATTTCGTCTGATTTATATTGAATCCTGGCCCGGCTTATTATTAAATCCTTATCTGAAATATTCCTCTCTGCACAACCGGCAGCAATATCTTTTATATTATTCCGATCCATGCTTATATCGTCCGTGAATAAAGCTTTTCTGCCAGTCGAACAGCCCTGTAAGGCCAATAAAAAAATAGCCGAGCAATAAATTATTTTTCTGAAATACATTTCTCAATTTCGTTTTCAAGTTGAGTTTTAGTATTATCCATTTCAAGGGCTTTCCGCCATAGCTCAACAGCCAAATCACAGTCACCAAGAGCTTTTCTGATATAGCCATAATGCTCATAATGTTCTGAACTTTCCATGGCCCCACTAATATAAAGACTGTTCATTATATCTTCAGCCCTGCGATATTTTCCCAATTTAAATAATATCCAGGCATAGGTATCGAGATATGTGCTATTGCTTTCTATTTTAAGGCAGGCCTCAATCATGCTGCGAGCCTCTTTAAGCCTTAGATCCTGTTCCGACAGGTAGTAGGCATAATTATTTAACATTGGTGCATTATCCGGGCTTAATTCAAGTCCTTTATCAAAAGTAATAAAGGCCTTTTGTAGGTCTCCTTTCTGATAATATACACTTGCGAGCAGGGATGTAATTTCAATTAACAGCTCTTTATTATTTCCTGCAAGGGTAAGTGCCTTGTCCAGCTCGCCAAGAGCCAGGTCGTATTCACCACGTTCATTTGCAGCATAAGCCAGCAGTAACTTAGGAATAGGCGAGAGGTTAAATTTTGTTGCAACATATTTAGCAGAGGTATATAGGTCATCTACCAGCTGCCTGGAGCTGTAAGCAAATAAAAGTCGTTCCCACATTAAATAATTATCAGGATTCTTCTGACAATAATTCTGTAATGTGCTAACAGAGCGCTTATCCTGTCCGCATACTTCAAATAATTGACTTGCAAGAAGAACTATATCAGGATTGTCAGGATAACTGCTTAACAATAACATTGTTGGTATCGCTATAGCATCACCTTTTTCCTTAATAAGAAGATGATCATTAAGTATTGCAGCAAAAATATTATACTTCCCCTGTATATCGATGCTATCATTAAGTATAACAGCATTAAGTTCCACTAAAAATTCATCATACTTGCCTGCCGTTCTTAAAAAATCCACATATGATAATTGCAAATCCGGATTATCCGGATCCATACCATACAATTTTTCATATACAGATATAGCGTCTTCCTCCCTGTTGGCCTGCTTATAAAATTCAGCCAGTATGCCATAGCCCCTGGTTTTATCTTCTGCCGAATTTATAAGTCTTAATATTGTTTTTTCCGTTTTATCTGATTTACCCCAAGTACCGTAGATTCGAATAAGACTTATAAGCAAATCTTCCTCTTCTCCATATTGATCTATAAAGGTATTAATGATATCTTCGGCCTTTTCATATTCTCCCGCATTCTCATAAAAACCGGCCAGATTTAACTTAATATCTTCGCGCTCTGGTAAAAGTCCTGACAGCTTCTCATAATAATAAACAGCCGAATCGTATCTTCCTGTAAGATAATATTGTACTCCTGCATTTTCCACATACCAGCTATTAAGTGGATCGAGCTTTTCGGCCCTGGCTCCATATTTAATCGCCATATTATAGTCGCCCACCCCCTGATATAATAAAGACAGATTATAATATGATGCATCGCTCGCGGAGTTAATTTTCAGTGCTCTTTCAAATAAGCGTATTGCATTTGCCTGATTACCCAGCATCTTCTGCTTCAGGGCATCATTAAAAATAATATTATAGTCGGCCGTATCATAACCTGCCTCTTCTCCCTGTTGAGACTTTACCGGCACTAAACTATGATTACAGGCATTTAAAAGAATTAAGCCCAGGACTAAAAAAAATATTCTGTTTACGATAATCATAACTTCTTCTTTCTTCTAAAAAAAACACTTATTGCCTTATCTGAATATTCAGCAACAAATACAAAACCAAGTATAAACAATGTATTAAAACCAAGCTCCCTGGAAAGGCTGCTATAGTTAATATAATTTGCAAGCACTACTATTAATACAGCTATTACCAGGTACATAATAATCCTGGCCTTTTCGTAGGGGATCTGATAATATTTACGGCTTAATAAATACGATCCTGCTATCATCGTCCCATAACATGCAACATGAGCCCAGGCAGAAGCCAAATAGCTATATTTGGGAATAAAAATTATATTAATTGCTATTGTTACTATTGCCCCCATAATTGTAAGGTAGGCGCCAAATTTTGTAAGATCGTTTGCCTTATACCATATACTCAGGTTAACAAAAATACCATAAAGCAGGTAGGCCATACTAACAATCGGAACAATAAACATTGCATTCCTGTAATTGCCGGGAAGAATAAGCTGAATTACAGAAATATAAAGGTTTAGTGCCAGAAAAAGTATAAGGGCATAGATAACAAAATATTTCATTGTTGTGGCATAGGTCTCCCTTGCATCCTTCCCTGATGCCTTTTCAAAGAAAAACGGCTCCATTGCAAACCTGTACATTTGTATAAACAGGGCCATCAAAACAGCTATCTTATATCCGGCTCCATATTCTCCAACTATAGCCAGCGGGGTGTCGGAATCTACAAGCCTTCTAAGTATTACCTTATCCAGTGCATCATTAATAATACCTGCCAATCCGGAAATAAGAAGAGGGAAAGAATATATTATCATTTTTTTCCACAGGTCTGCAGAAAACTGAAGCTTGGTGCCCAATATTTCAGGAAGAAGGCAGAGCAGCATAATTACGCTCCCGGCAAGGTTGGCTACAAATACATATCCAACCCCGAAATCAGGATTATAAATCTTTCTTACAAATTCATTTCCCTCCTCATACAATGAAGGTGCGAGCAGATAATAAAACAGGGCCAGTCCGACTATAACTGTTACATTAATAATTTTTATCAGACTAAATCTTAGCGGCCTGTTATCTCTTCTGAGTTTTGCAAACGGAATTGCAGTAAATGCATCTATAGCAACAATTAGCGAAAACAGCCTGAGATATATCTTATGTTCTTCGTATCTCATAATAACCGAAACCGGCTCTATAAATACGTTGAATAACAGAATAAAAATAAGTGATGTAAAGAATAATGAAATAAGTGATGTGCCGAATACTTCTTCGGGCCTGTCGGATTTCTGAGCAAAGCGGAAATATCCTGTTTCCATACCATAGGTCAGAACAACAAGCAAAAGGGCCATATAGGCATATAGCTCTGTTACAATTCCATATTCTGATTTTATAAATATTGCTGTATAAAAGGGTGTTAACAGGGCATAGTTAAGGAACCTGGGCAACATTGTTCCCAGTCCATATACCAGCGTCTGGCCTGCTAATCTGTTTAAATCCTTCACTCCTTTATTAACGTCCAATCTGATTATATAAGCGCGATTGAAAGCAGGGTATCCCACTGCTAAAGTACAAATATACTATCCTAATTAATCCAAGCCCGATTTGTTAAACAAAATATACCCGAAATTCAAATAATAATAAGCCTTACGGGGTTCATTACTAAATATATTTGTACCAATACTAACAGGTCCCACAGGAGTGTGATAAACTGCTGCAATCTCAGCAACACCCCTGAATTCACTAAAAATATTCCCCTTTACGATTTGGGATCCATTAAATTTTATCGGGTAAAAGGGCACAAAAATATAGGCTCCCGATCTAAGAGAAAAGTTATTGCTGATATTAACAATGGGTTTCAGTCCTGCTCCCAAAAAGCTATTGGACCTTAATGATTCGGCATATATCAGACTACTGAATTCTGTCGGCCTGAAGCTATAAGAGTTTATTTGTGTTGCGGTGTAGTTACTTGAATAGCCCTTGTTGCTAACTGTAAGATCCAATAATGTTCCAAGAGTAAGCCGGTCGGAAAGAATAAGATAATTTTCTTTCTTAAAATTAAATTTATACCAGTTATGACCAAGTCCCTTGTTTTCAACAATATTAACAGTATCGGTGCTTCCGGTTTCAAAATATTCAAAACCTGTATTTATGCTCGTGCTGATGCTGGTATAGCTACCCTCGGTGGGAAATTGTCTTCTGTTTAACCTCATACTCTCAAGATGTATCTTAAAAGATCCGTTAAGATACTGGGTATTATCGGGAGCACCTGTTTCGACAAGACTGATATCCTGAAAATAATTATCTCTTATCCAGCCAAGCAAAAGCCTGCCACTCAGCGTAGAATAATTATTTACCGGCCTGCCAAGGGCGGCCTCAAAACTTGTTTCCCTCCTCTGTATATATGATGGAAAATATGCATCGAAAAGCGATGTCAGATCATTACTGTAATAATTCCACCTGTTTTCTGTGATTTTTAAATCAACTAAAATAATCTCCTTCTTTGGTATTGCAATTCTATGGGCTACCCTGAAAGAGGTATAATACCTTCCAAGGTACATATTACTTGAAAAACGATTAAATATGTCGCTTAATTTATAATAATTAAACTCCAGAAAACCCTGGTTATAGCTGGTAAACGAAAGCAATCCTCCTGCACTAAGATTATATGCGCTTTTTAATTTTATATCCAGAACCAGATCATATGTTCCTGTATTTGGATCAAACACGGCCTCGGGATAGGCGTTTTTAATATTTTCTTCCGAGACAAGCTTAAAATATTCGCCCTTAAGCTGATCGAGGGTAAATTCCTTCTCCTGCCTGGAAATAAGATTTTTAATATATAACTCCTGTTCCTCGTTTACCCCATAAATTTTTATATTCCTGAAAATCAAATCAGGCATCTTATCAATAAAGTCTTTTCTTTTTTTACCCAGATCCTCACTGCTTAAAAAACTGGCCCTCTTTAATATTTCGGGCATTGCCTGTATTGCCGACTCATATCCATTCTGGTAAAGGGAATCGGCCTTCTCAAAATCAAGTAAATTTACATCGGTAAATTTTGTTTCCACCACCAGGCCAAGACTGTCCGGAATATCAAAATTAGTAGGCTGCATTACCATATTTTCAAGTTGCAGCATTAGGTTGTCCTTATCCGGTCTTTTTGAACTGCTTGTAACCTTGCTTCCAATAATAAAATCAGGGTTAAAATCTTCTATCAGAACATTAAAAGGAAAATTATTATAGATACCTCCGTCAAATAATAATACCGAATCAACTACTATTGGCTCAAAATAAATTGGATATGTCATAGATGATCTTACAGCTGAAGAAAGATTTCCTTCTCTGAAAACAAAAGGTTCCTTTTTGTAAATATCGGCCGCCACGCTTCTAAATGGAATCATTAATTTATTAAAATCTCTACCACAAACGGCATTTGCACCACAGGTCAATTCCATAAAAGCAAAATCCATAACCTGCGAGGGAATAAGGTAGCTTGGTATCTGTGGCCTTGTTGCGCTATTATCGCTTATAATAGGAATGTTGATTAGGGCAGGGTTATCGGCATTATTTTTATAAAAAAACTTATAGCGCGGTTCTATTTCACCTGTTTTCCACCTTGCAAAATCTTCAGATTTAAATAACTCCATCATTTCATCCGGAGAATATCCCATTGCATAAAGACTGCCTACTATTGCTCCTATTGAAGTCCCGGCTATATAATCAATTTTCACATTGTTTTCCTCCAGGGCCTTTATTAAACCAATATGAGCTATTCCCTTCGCTCCTCCACCACTCAATACCAGGCCCGTTGTCTGGCCGCTGATTAAGCCTCCGAGGCAAACAAAAGCAATAAGCATTATTAAAATACGAGGACGTTCTGTTTGCATTTATTATTATATAAAAATACTAGATCACAAACTTTTAGCTATTTTTGATCTGCTATTATTTTAATACAAAATAACAAAACTTAAACGTAATGAAATACCGATCGTTGTATTATTCAGTTCTTTTGGGAATAATAATTTCAATTTTGTCCTGCTCTTCAGACAAGGCCGACAAAAATAAATATCTGACTTTTACTACTTCTTCCGGGACAATCAAGATCATGCTTTACAATAACACCCCGGGTCACAAGGAAAATATGATTAAGCTGGTAAAAGAAGGATTTTATGATGGTATTAAGTTTCACAGGGTTATTAATGAATTTATGATTCAGGCAGGCGACCCATCCACCAGGGAGGATCTGTCAGAAGAAGCAATTGAAAAATATACTTACACTATTCCGGCAGAAATAAATCCTGCAAATTTTCACAAAAAAGGCGTTCTGGCGGCCGCCAGGATGGGAGATAATTATAATCCTGACAGAAATTCTTCCGGGACTCAGTTTTATATTGTACAGGGTAAAATATTAAACGATAATGAAATAAGTGAAATCGAAAAAAGGATTAATGCAAATCTAAAGCAGGGAATATTTTATAAGAACCTGATAAACGAGAAAAAGAGAGTAGTGGAGGAAGGTGACAATATGAGCGATGCCGAAATACAGGAATTCGCTGCCGTTATTTCATACGATGAAATCAATGAAATGAAGCCCTTTGTAATTTCAGATGAACATAAAGAGGTTTACAAAACCATTGGCGGAACTCCTCATCTTGATATGCAGCATACTGTTTTTGGAGAGGTGGTTGAGGGATTGGACATCGTAGATTCTATTGCTGCCGCAGAAACAGACAGAGCGGGCAAACCAAATAAAGATATAGTTATTATTAAGGCTAAAATCAGCAATAAATAATCGCCAAGTAATTATCTTTACCGCAAAAATATAGAATGCTTGATAAAATAAATAAAATAGAACAGGAGCTTAAGGATTACCTTGTCGAAAACTTAGAGGACCTGGAGCGCTTCAGATTAAAATTTCTCAGTAAGAAAGGCGTTATTCCCGGTCTTTTTAATGATTTTAAAAACGTTGCCCCGGGGGATAAAAAAAATGTGGGCCAGCTTATTAATAAATTAAAGGAGGCGGCTTCTCAAAGGTATGTTGAAATAAAGGCCCGGCTGGATACATCAGATGAAATATTAAGCTCAGAAGATCTTACCAGGCCCGGTACACCTCTATTTATGGGTAGCAGGCATCCCCTTTCTATTGTTAGAAATGAAATTATCTCTATTTTTTCCCGACTGGGATTTACGGTCTCCGAAGGGCCCGAGATTGAAGATGACGACCATGTCTTCTCACGTCTTAATTTTCCTCCGGAACACCCCGCAAGAGATATGCAGGATACTTTTTTTATTAAAAGATCTTCAAGTGATAACAGTAGCCCTGATGACATTCTTCTCAGGACACACACTTCGTCAGTACAGGTAAGGGTAATGCAAAGTGAAGAGCCTCCTATCCGAACAATATCTCCGGGAAGGGTTTTCAGAAACGAAGCCATCTCAGCCCGGGCCCATTGTATTTTTCATCAGGTTGAAGGACTCTATATTGATGAAAACGTATCCTTTGCAGACCTTAAACAAACATTACTGTTTTTTGCAAGAGAGATGTTCGGAGCTGAAACAAAGATCAGGCTAAGACCCTCATATTTCCCTTTTACCGAACCATCTGCAGAAATGGACGTAAGCTGTACTATTTGTGGCGGATCAGGTTGTAATGTTTGTAAATATACCGGCTGGCTTGAAATACTTGGTTGTGGAATGGTAGATCCCAATGTCCTTGAAAGCTGTGGTATTGATAGTAAAAAATATACAGGTTTTGCTTTCGGAATGGGAATAGAAAGACTTGCTATGTTGAAATACCAGATAAACGACCTGAGATTATACTTTGAAAACGATGTTCGGTTCTTAGAGCAATTCAGGTCCGCTTTCTAGCAACCTGACACTGGCTGCTAATAGCCTCAGCTCTTTCTCCGTCCGCCATAGTCCCGATTCCGGGTACCCGGGAGGGAAGAAGGTAGAGCCCTTAGCCCAGATCCTCAATTATAACTTCATGTGTAATAATTATTGAATCTCTGTATGTATAGCTTACTCCGCAATATTTATCCTGTGATAATTTAATTGCTGTATCTATCTTTTCCCTGGAAAGATCTTTTCCCTTAAATATGTATTTAATATGCATTTTATCAAAATGCTTCGGATGCGTCTCTGTTAGTTCTCCTTCTATTTCTATCTTAAGGTCTTCAAACGGAACCCTCATTTTCCTGAGAATAGAAGCAACATCCATTCCTGTACAACCAGCAAGAGAAGCAAGCATCAGGCTTTTGGGCTTAGGTCCCCGGTTTTCACCTCCTACTTCCTCAGAGGCATCAATCATAAATTTATGCCCGTCGAGTGAAACCTCAAATGCCATTTTTCCCTTTAACTGTATTTCTGTCCTTTCTGTCATATCAAAAAAGATAATTATATATTTTTTTTTCAAAACTACGCATTATTATCAAACCTATTAGCCATATTTGTATTGAAGTTAATATTTGATCTGTATTACGATCATATTAGCACCCAAAATGTGTGCATCGACGGTGAAATTGGATAATGAAACAAAAAGAAATTTACATACCTTTTTGCGATAGTTGCCCTATAAGGTCCGGTTCTGTTTTTCGTAATCTTTCAAAAGAAGAAATAGAACTTATTAATTTTGAAAAAGATTATAAAAATTTTAACCGGGGGGAGCTGTTATATTCTGAAGGGAACCGACTGAATGGATTTTTTTGCATTCATAAGGGGATAATCAAAATTTTTAAAACAGGTATTGATGGTAAAGAGCAAATAATTAGATTTGCAAAACAAGGCGATATTATCGCATATCGCTCTATTCTTAGCAACGAGCCGGCCTGTACATCTGCAAAGGTTATTGAAGATGCTTCAGTGTGTCAAATTCCGGCTAAATTATTAATTGATTTTGCTAAGGAAAACTCAGCCTTTTCAATGGATGTTATGAAGCTAACCTGTCACGAGCTTGGTGTGGCTAACGCTTATATTACTGATATTGCACAAAAAACTGTAAGGGAAAGACTTGCCGAAATTATTATCCTTCTTATTAATGAATTCGGTCTTGACGAAAATAATTATCTTAATATCTCATTAACAAGGGAAGAGCTTGCAAATATTGTAGGTACAGCAACAGAATCTGTAATAAGACTACTTTCCGAATTTAAATCAGATAATCTGATTGAACTTAAGGGTAGAAAAATAAAAATTCTTAACAAAAGGGCCCTTGATAAAATAAGTAATGTTTTCGGTTAAAAACATTAGCCTCCGCTTATCACATATTAAAATTAATCTAAAATATTATTGATAATAAGATATGCTATCAATCCACCTACTATTAAACCAGCACTTAAAATCAACATACTGTTACTTTCCATTTTGGAAAACTCGGTCACAGCAAGAATAATTACTCCGATAATTACAAATAAAATTCCCGATCTTTTTAATAATAGTTTCATAATCAATTGTTTAACAGGTTGTAACCTTTACTCGTTTTAGGATAATAAATATAATTATTAGAATAAACTTACCAAAATTAAAACAATAAACCAGATTCTCCTAATTTCTGTTTTCCAAGGTGAATATATGCTGTTTCCGTAGCCTCTCTTCCTCGCGGAGTTCTTTTAATATATCCTTCTTTGATCAGGAAGGGTTCATATACTTCTTCTATTGTCCCACTGTCTTCTCCAACGGCCGTTGATATAGTATTTAAACCAACAGGACCACCTTTAAATTTATCGATAATAACATTTAAAATCTTATTATCCATTTCATCCAGACCGTGTTTATCTATATTTAGTGATGTTAGGGAATACTTTGTAATATCAAGGTCTATATTACCATTTCCCTTTACCTGTGCAAAATCCCTTATTCTTCGTAATAATGCATTTGCTATCCTGGGAGTACCCCTGCTTCTTGTCGATATTTCATTGGATGCATCTTTTTCTATTGGCACATTAAGGATGCCAGCCGATCTGTTTACTATCGTACTTAATATTTTTGAATCATAATATTCAAGATGCATTGTTATTCCAAATCTTGCCCTTAGCGGACTGGTAAGTAAGCCACTGCGTGTTGTTGCCCCAATTAATGTAAAGGGGTTTAGGGTAAGTTGTACAGATCTGGCTCCGGGTCCTTTATCAATCATTATATCTATCTGGTAATCTTCCATTGCCGAATAAAGATATTCTTCAACAACAGGGCTCAGCCTGTGTATTTCATCAATAAACAAAACATCTCCTTCTTCAAGACTGGTGAGTAAGCCGGCAAGATCTCCGGGTTTATCAAGAACAGGTCCGGATGTAACTTTAATATTTACATTAAGTTCATTTGCAATTATGGTAGCGAGAGTTGTTTTTCCCAGTCCTGGCGGACCGTGTAACAAAACATGATCCAGTGCTTCTTCTCTCTGATTGGCAGCTGTTACGAACACTTTCAGATTATCAATAATCTTAGGCTGTCCTTTAAAATCATCAAATGAAAGAGGTCTGAGCTTTTTCTCAAATTCCCTGTCTGCGTTGGAAATAGTTTCCTTCTGGATATTAAATTCTTCCACCATACGGATGGCTTATTTTATTAATTTTACGTCGCTGGCAGGCAAATCTACCTTTACACCATTTATCCGTTTCTCAACATCATCCTTATAAGTTATCGTCATTAAAAGTACACCATCCTGATCATATTTCTTCCAGGATCTTTGTTTTATACCCATTTTAAAATACTGTTCTTCCTTTATCTTTCCTGAATCCCAGTAATATATATGATAACCATCCGGGTTACCCTGTAAATAACTTCCCTTATATTCCAATGTTCCTTCATTATCATAGTATTTCCATTCCCCGTCTCTTAATCCAATAATATAGTTACCCTCTTCCCTGTGATCACCAACTGTATATTTCCAGCTTCCGTTTTTTTCATTATCTGTATAAAATCCACTACTTAAAATACTACCGTCTTCCGAATACTCAAAAAATTCTCCATCCCTTAATCCCTGATAATAATATTCTTCTCTTAAAATATTGCCATTATCATAGTACCATTCCCATTTTCCATCAATTCTGCCGTTTCTATAGCCTCCTTTTTGAATTAATTTTCCTTTCTTATTATAAAAATTCCATTGACCAAAGCGCCTGTTATTCTGGTAAGCTCCTTCTTCCATAAGTGATCCGTCGGGATAAAAGTTTTTCCAGTCTCCGGATCTCTGACCCTCTTCATTAATTATCCCTTCTGATACAATTATTCCATTATCATTATAAATATATGAATTGATAACTTCACCGCTGATATTATATTCCCTGTGAATGCCAACTGGTGTTTCTTCCCTGTACGGACCGCTGTATATTAACCTTCCCTCTTTATCATACCGGTTTCTTATTTCAATATCAGGATCATCATCCAGACTTTCTTCAACAAGTTCACCATGATCGTACAACATCGCCATAACAAGAAGCCCCCTCTCATTATATTCCCTGTAATATCCATGAAGAGCTCCATCAATATATGTCATATCCTTCTTAAGACTTCCGTCAGGATAAAATTCCTTCCATTCTCCGGTTTTCTGATTTTCCTTATTATAGCGATTAATTTTTTCACGGGCTATTAAAAAATCATTATTATATTCATATAATGTAACTATCTGACCTTCATTATTATATTCTTTTGAAAGCCCCTGTTTTTTTCCCTCAGAATAGGGTATACTCTGTTTTATCTTGCCATCGGGAAAATAGATTAATCCGGTGCCTTCTCTAAGGTCTCCGGCATATAATTCTTTTGAAAACAGGTAAAGACCATAAAAATTATCTCTTTTATATTTCAAATAGTAACCACTTTTTTTACCCAGCAGATAATTTATTTTTTCAAGAGTATCTCCTGTTTGAGTATAAAAAACCCATATACTGTCAAGAAGAAAATTTCTTCTCTTTCCTTCAGATTTCAAAACTCCGGTAACATAATAACTTTTCCAGTATCCATCAGGCTTTCCATCCCTCATATTACCCTCACTTGATACTGTTCCATTTGGATATTTAAAAATATGATACCCATCTTCCAGGTTATTTTGCTGCGAATATGAAAAGCCAGCTGACAAAAAAAACAGCAAAAAATATATATATAAATACCTAATATTCATTTACAATCCTAGTCTATCTGATATTTCGAGCATCCTTTTAATTGGCCTGGCTGCACGTTCAATAATATTTTTATCCATAATCACCTCCGGAGATTCGTATTTCAATGTATTATATATCTTATTCAAAGATATAAGTTTCATAAAATTACATTCATTACAACCACATGTAGAATCCTTTGGGGGAGCTGCAATAAAAACCTTATCAGGGCATGCCTTTCTCATCTGGTGTAAAATTCCTGCTTCGGTACCAACAATATACTTTGCCGAGTCATCATTTTTTACATATTTTAGCATTCCTCCTGTGGATCCTATAAAATCTGCTATCATCCGAACAGGTAATTCACATTCAGGATGTACAATTACAGAGGCATCTGGATGTTTTTCCTTTAAACTAATAATTTTCTCAATAGAAAATTCTTCATGAACATGACACGCTCCTTCCCACACAAGCATATCCCTGTTAACCCTGCTATTAATATAATTACCAAGATTTCTGTCTGGTGCAAATATAAGTTTCTCCTCTTTGGGAAGAGATTCAACAATTTGAAAAGCATTTGAAGAAGTGCATACTATATCTGTAAGAGCCTTAATCTCTGCCGTAGAATTAACATAAGTTATTACAGTTCTGTCAGGATTGGCTTCTATAAATTTTCTGAATTCTTCAGGCGGACAAGAATCTGCAAGAGAACAGCCAGCATTAAGATCAGGGATTAAAACTTTTTTTTGAGGAGCCAGAAGCTTTGCTGTTTCAGCCATAAAATGAACTCCGGCAAAAAGAATAATATCTGCTTCTGATCTTTCTGCTTCTCTTGAAAGAGCAAGACTATCACCAACAAAATCAGCTATATCCTGTATATCTCCTGTCTGGTAAAAATGAGCAAGAATAACAGCATTTTTTTCTTTTCTCATTCTTTTAATTTCTTCAATAACATTAATATCAGGATCAACTTCTATATCCAGATATCCTTTTGATAAATTTTCCACCTTATTAAACATATATTATTAATATTATATATTTTAAAATTATTTATAATAATGTATATATGCTGTTGAAACTGTTTATAGAAAAATCAGAAATCTATTGATTTTTACGTAATCAATAGTATAAAAACATCTTATCAACAGACCAAAAATTATACCGTTTTTGAAAATCAATAAGTTATCATCTTTATTAACAACTGTTAATACTGTATTGTTAGTGTAATAAAAAATCAAAAATACTTCTTTTAATGTTTATTGAAGGTTAATTATTTTGTTTTATCTATTTAAAAAGAATGCTAGGATATAACAACAATATTTATATAACAAAAGAATAATTTAAATAAACCCTTTTTATAATTTTAAGATACACTCGTTATACACAAATAATTAACATGATATGTAATGGTTTTAAACAATATACTCTCTCTGTTTGTTGCATTTGTGAACCCTGTAAGCTAAGAATAGATATAAAGATGCTAAAATCGTTTAATAATTCTTGGTATATTTAGATCACACATAATACCATAATAAAATTGAATAATAAAAAAATTGCCATAGCAGCCGATCATGCGGGTTTTGTTATTAAAGAAATGCTTATTAAATATCTTAGCAAAGAAGGATATAAGGTTAAAGATTTTGGTTGTTTCTCCGAAGAAAGTATAGATTATCCTGATTTTGCGCATCCTGCTGTTGCGGCCGTTGAAGCACATAGTTATGATCTGGGTATAACTGTTTGCGGAACGGGAAACGGGATAAATATGGTAGCCAACAAATATCCTGCAATCAGATCTGCTCTATGCTGGAACGAAGAGATAAGCAGGATGGCAAGAGCACATAATGATGCCAATGTATGTGCTTTACCTGGAAGATATCTGTCAGAATCAGAAGCTATTCTGATTATTAAAACTTTTCTTAATACTGCTTTTGAGGGGGGAAGACACGAAAGAAGAATAAAAAAAATACCTCTTAAACGCCTCTGACTATGTTATCAAATACCTGTAAGTATGGATTAAGGGCAATAGTATATATTGCCGGAAACAGTAATAACGGAGATAAAATCGGGATTAAAAAAATATCTGCCGACCTTGATTTACCAATGCCCTTTCTTGCTAAAATATTACAGTCGCTTGCCAAAAAAAAGATACTTTTATCTTCAAAAGGACCAAATGGAGGGTTTTCGCTTGCAAGACCATCAAAAGATATTTTCCTTATAGAGGTAGTAAAAGCAATAGACGGAGATGATGTTTTTTCAAAATGTGTTCTTCATAACGACAATTGCATAAGCATTGATAAAAATAAAATTGCATGTGCCCTTCATGGCGATTATGTAAAACAAAGAAGCGGAATAGAAAAAATATTTGAAAGCAAATCTGTTTATAGCCTTGTAAATACAGCCATGAATTCTGAGGATATATTAATTTGAAGAATATAATTATGTCAGGTATATATCTGCATATACCATTTTGTAAGAAGAAATGCCATTATTGTGATTTCTATAAAACACTTGATATTGGTTTTTCCGATAGATTTATTAATTCTCTTATTAAAGAAATTGTACAGCGAAAAGACTACCTCTCCTCAGACAGTCCCGTTAGTACTATATATTTTGGAGGAGGAACGCCTTCTGTTTTAAGTATCGGACAGATAAGGAGGGTGCTAAAGTCCTTATCAAATAATTTTTCTATCGAAAAAGATGCGGAAATAAGTTTTGAGATCAATCCGGATGATGCAAATAAATCCTATTTAAAAGATCTTAAAAGAGAGGGAATCAACAGGCTTAGCATAGGAGTACAATCGTGGGACGATCGCTATCTTAAAATGCTTAATAGAAGACATAGTGCAGAACAGGCTCTTAATGCCATTAAAACAGCCAGGGAAGAGGGCTTTGATAATATTTCTGTAGACCTTATTTATGGTATTCCCGGTATGACACCGGAAGAATGGGAAAAAATACTGGATACTACTTTTAAGCTGAACATAGAACATATTTCAGCCTATCATCTTACGATAGAGAAGAATACAATGTTTGGTAAAATGAAGGATCTTGGTCAGATCGAAGAGGTAGATGAGGAAATAAGTGAAAAAGAATTTGCCATTTTAACAGAACTTGCCCGCAGGTATAATTATGTTCATTATGAAATTTCCAATCTCTGCAAAGAGGGATTTTATTCTAAGCACAATACCTCTTACTGGAAACAGGTAAATTATCTTGGCCTTGGTCCGTCGGCCCACAGTTATAACTCTTATTCGAGACAATGGAATATTTCGGATATAGCTGAATATTTAGAAAAAACAGAAAAAGGAGGCGGGTATTTTGAAAAAGAACTCCTTGATGAAAAAGTGAGGTATAATGAATATGTAATGACCACATTAAGAACAATATGGGGTGTTGATATGAATTATCTTGAAACAAGCTTTAATAAGGAAACACACGACTACCTTTTAAATCTTTCATCAAGATTTATTAAATATGGAATGATTGTAAGAACAGCCGAAAATAATCTTGTACTTACCGACCAGGGAAAGATGATATCGGATAATATAATTTCTGAATTGATGATGTTATAGCTACCTTGCTATTAACATAAACTCACCACTTCCAATATGTGATCCTTCAAGATAGAGATCAACACCGTAATTTCCTCCGATAAAATCGCTTGTATTATTAACGAAAATACACATTTCAATATCCTGATTCATATAATCTATTGTTCTGCTTTCGGTAAAAATCATGGTTTCTTCCTCAAAATTAAAGATATTATCAGGAGAGGTTGTAATTACCAGTCCGTCGGGCCGCGTTACCCTTAGAAAGACAGTTTTTTTACCGGCTTCTGCAATAGGATTTTCCCTTAGCGTAAAACAAACTCTCAGATTTACCATTCTTTCAAGCCTGTCTGTTTCTTTTCTTTTTTTATTAAGACATACGGCAACAACATTTTTTGCCTGTATAACAGATGCTATTTCTACCTTGCTGCTTAGTTCTTGTTTAACCTTCGACAGCTCTTCGTTGTCGTAAGAAACACGCGACATTTCTTGTTTTATCTGCTGGTTTTCAGCAATAAGGATTTTATTACGTGTGTTAAGTGAATCTATTTGAACTATATAGCTTTTCATTATTTCCCGCATTGTGGTAATTTCCTTGCGGTAGGTTCTTATTGTTTGTGCATTGGAGGCGTTAATAGAAAGCAGTCTTTCTATTTTAGCACGCTCTTCTTCGAGATGTGCATTAAGAGTGTCATTATTTGATCTAAGCGTATCATAACCATGCATTAATAATATAAGCTCATTTGTAAGAGAGTCTTTTTCTTCTGTCAAAATTTGTTCCATCTCAAACATACTGCTGCGCTGCATAAAAAACATTATAATCAGGGCAGCAAGCAATGTTGCCAGAACACCAACAATTACAAAGAGAGCAAGTGGTTTTTTTGCTGGTAAAGAATTTTCTTTTTCGGGAGCTTTATTATTGTCCATAATTTCTTTCTAATAACTTGAGCAAACAAATTTATAAATAATCTATGAATAAAGTTATTTTTGAGAAGGAACAAAAAACCCGGACATAATGAGTGGATTCTTCGGAGCAATTTCAAAAACAGACACAGTAAGTGATATATTTTATGGAACAGACTATAATTCTCACCTGGGCACAAAAAGGGCGGGAATGGTATTCTATAATATAAAGGATGGGTTTCAGCGAAAAATACACAATCTTGAAAATTCTTACTTCAGAAATAAATTTGAAAATGACCTGGCCCAGTTTTCAGGCAATAGCGGCCTTGGGGTAATAAGCGACACAGATCCTCAGCCAATACTATTTAACTCTCACCTGGGGCGATTTGCTGTAGCCACAGTAAGCAGAATAGTGAATCTTGATAGCCTGGAGAAGTATTTTCTTTCTAAAAAGAAACATTTCACCGAAAATTTTGAAGGTAATGTAAACCCCACCGAGGTTGTTGCTAACCTTATATGTGAAGAAGAAGACTTTGCATCAGGTATAGAAAATGTATTCAGTAAAATACAGGGATCTTGTACAATTGCCATACTAACGGAAGACAGAATTATTATTGGCCGCGACAAACTTGGCAGGACACCGGTTATTGTAGGCAGAAAAGAGGGCGCTCTGGCTGTTGCATCTGAAACATGTGCATTTCCAAATACCGGATTTGAGATTGATTATTATCCCGGTCCGGGAGAAATAGTGGAAATTACAGAAAGCGGCTATAGCACCATCAGAAAGGCAAATAATAAGATGCAGGTCTGTGCTTTCTTGTGGGTTTATTATGGTTATCCCCCTTCATATTATGAGGGTATTAATGTGGATGAATGCAGGTATCGCTGTGGAGCTGCGCTTGCAAGAAGAGATAAGGTAGAGGTTGACTTTGTTTGTGGCGTTCCGGATTCCGGAGTGGGACACGCCATAGGATATGGAAATGAAAAGGGCATTCCATATAAAAGGGCTTACTCAAAATATACACCGACCTGGCCCAGAAGCTTTATGCCTCAAAATCAGGAAATGAGAAATCTTGTTGCCAGGATGAAGCTAATACCCAATAAGGCTCTTATAAAAGGTAAGAAAATGGTGTTTTGTGACGATTCGATAGTAAGGGGTACACAGCTTAAGGATAACACCATTGATCTTAGAAATGCCGGGGCAGAAGAGGTCCATATGAGAATAGCATGTCCACCCCTTACCTTTCCGTGTAATTATTTAAATTTTTCGCAATCAAGGTCAACTCTTGAACTGGCAACCCGTAAGGCAATTAACCAGCTGGAGGGGGGTGAAGTACATATTGAAGAATATGCCGATGCAAACTCAGACCGATACCGGGTAATGGTTGATAAAATTGCCGAAAACCTGGGCATCGATTCTTTAATATACCAGAATCTTGACGACCTTATTGAGGCCATCGGCCTTCCAAAGGAAAAGCTCTGTACCCATTGTTGGGACGGCAGCAGCTATTATTAGATTTATTTTCTATATGCTCAGGGCTGAAAATACCTCCGTGGGTATTACGGGCCTGCCCTTATAAGTACAGGCACCTGTAATCTTTGCAGTCATAATAAGAGCATTGTCGGCCAGACGGTAAATATCCTGCTCAAAAACCACCTGTATATTGCCCTCTTTTATAATATTTGATTTAATAATAAAGCTGTCGCCACTTCTTAGTGCAGCCCTGTACCTTAATTCAGCTCTCGTTACGATAAGATCCTTGCCTTCTTTGTGAAGGGCTTCAAAATCAATATTTTTTGACAGAAGAAACTTATGTCGGGCGTGCTCAAGGTAGTGCATATAGTTTGCATTGTTTACCACCCCCTGCAGGTCAACCTCATAATCTCTTACTTCAAATTCAGTTGAGTGCTGATATGTTTTGTCTTTTTTCATCTGTCTGAACTTCTTGTTAATATAAGTCTGATCTTTTTATATGGTTCTGGATTTGCAGATAACCACACCTCGGGATCCAGGTTCATGTCTTCGTCGCTATAGCCAATTACATAAACTTCTATTTCCTTTCCAATATATGTGCTATCAAGAGGGAAGTAATAAGTGTAATTTGAATCGCTGACTGCATTTATATATTCCCAGGTATTTGATGGATAGGAGAGAGCCCTGTCGGGAGCACCAATATATTTATCTTCTACCTTAAGTGCAGCATAGGCTCCTTCAACACCATGGTATCCGTTAATGGCTACAGAGAGATAGCTTCCCTCGGCAATCTCACTTAAACTAAAGCTCGTGCCCCAGGCTTCTGATGCTTCTTTTTTATCAGGATGAGCAAACAGGTTGCTGGCGCTAAAGCCCTCATGATCAACCTGTATACCGTTTTTGTAAACAAGTATTTCTATTAGCCTGTCGGCATATTCTTTAAACCTGAGGTATCTGAGGGGTTCATTAATTGAGATAGTCATTCTTTTGCCTGCCAGGTAAGTAAGAGTTTTCCAGTTAAGAAGATCGCCGGACACCTCAACATAATTACCCTCATCTTTTAACAGTGGCTGCAGGGAATATTCGTCGGGAGCTATCAAAACCACACTATCAACGTCAATTACCCGGCCCAGATCAAGTCTGAAACAACCACCCTCAATGCGCTGGTCTCGTTTATACTTTCTGGAAGGAAAAAACCCTGTTTCCGGATTTCCGTCAAACAGGTTTTTATCCCATATGCCCCGTCGGGTAAAAGTAGTTTGCATAAAAAATGCATCTCTTGCATCCTGTACTTCTTTAATTTTTGTTGGACCGGATCGATTAAGAGACCTCACTTCAAGTGCATTATTATCGGCAGCAAAGACAGTTGCCTCATATAATGCCTCTGCATCATCCGGAATATTAATTTTATCCATCAGGGCAATATGCCTGTTAAATGGCAGTGTCAATTCCTGTCCGGGAAAGTCTATTTTTACCACCCTTCCCCTTGTAAGCGGTATTGATTCTTTTCCGCCAAGCATAGCCATGCTATAATTATCAGATTCTTCCAGTTGAATATATGAACTTGTTCCGGGCATGCCCAGAACATCAATTTCAATATTCTGATCATCAATATTTTTTATTATATGATAGTCTGAACCAATAATGCCGGGCTCATCAAATTTTTCACTGCTAACAATAAGTAAGAATGATCTGAAAGGGGGAACAACAACATCAATAGTCTCGCCTGCCGGAAATATCCCAAGCACTTTTTCCACAGGGTGAAACTGTCTTACATAATACTGGTATGTATCATCCAGTCCTATTTCTTTCCCTGGCCTAATAGTATATAATTTATCCTCCCAGCTTAAATTACGAAGAGTAATAATACGGGTGTCCTTATCGCCCCTGCTAATGGCATGGGGGCCATATTCAGATGGCAACATCATGCCTCCGGTAAGTATATCACGATATTTCCTGTGAAAATTATATATGCGGGCAAGACGAGGAAATTCATCGTCTCTCATTAGCCAGGGATTACCATAAATTTGAGGTGAGAGTATAAGCCCTCTGTTAAAAGCCTGCAGAACCAGGTCATCGTCCCAATAATCAATACAGGAAGAGATACATACCCCATGATCTTCTGTAAGTCTCATTAAATCGGGTACCAGTCCCCGGGAAATTGCTTCAGCACGGTGATGGGGTGCCGTAAGCCTGTTATTCATAAATACATCAATATATGTCTCTGCCCCTTCCCATAAAAACGTTGTAGCATATGGCTTTGCCCTGTCAAGGCCCAGTCTGTGATTTAAAAGAATAAGATCCGGGCTATACGACCTGGCCCGGGTCATCATTTCGATAAAATAATCTTCTTTTTCCGGCCTTAAGGGTCCACATACAGCATCAAATTTAAAGAGAGCAAATTCATAATCACGACAGAGCATAACCATTTGATCTATCCTGGCCCTTGCCTCATCTTCGGTGTCGCCAAAGCCATCAGGGCCACCCCATACTCCTAGTCTTATACCGAGTTCTTTTGCCCGCTTATATATAGGATCAAAGCCATTCGGAAATTGCTTTTTAAACCTTTCGGAATAGATACTTCCATAAAATCTTTTACCATCTATGGCACCTGCGTCAAAAGCATAAATATCCAGCTGCATGCCATATTCCTTTTTTAACCAGCCAAAGAAATCAAGATTAATAAGAGCCTGTTGCTCACTTGCTCCTTCGTTGGTGTTGTTGATCCACGAAAAATATTGAGCCTTCGAAGGAGTGCCTTCGTCTGCTCCGGCATTAATAAATTCCTCCTGTCCGGATAAACCCGGCGACAGCATAACGATTAGTACAGATATAATTAATTTGTTCATATTGCTGACAAATATATAAAAATGAGTGTTTAAGAACAGGATAATATTAAATGATTACCGCGATAGGTTCGTATAGATAGTCTAAATAGTATATATTTGAAATAGAAGGGGAAGATTCACATTTAAAATAATTATTATAATGCAGTTTATACTTAGCGGATATGACGGTAACGATAGCGAAGCCGTTAACAGGAGAATGATGGCCAGGGAGCAACATCTTCAAAATGCGCTTAAATTAAAAGAAAAGGGTAACTTTATTTGGGGAGGTGCACTGCTCGATTCTAATGGAATAATGAAAGGCTCTGTTGTGGTATATGAGTATGAAACCAGGGATGATCTTGATAAGATGCTTAAAACAGAGCCCTATGTTACCGGCGGCGTATGGAAACGTATAGAAATAGAAAAATTTAAACTGGCAGATATATAAAAACTAATATAGTCAGGCCAGCATAAAGAGAGACGATATTCTAATAAAAAACATTCAAAAATCCAGGTATGAGAAAAGAACTATTTATTTTATTTGTAACAGCAGCTGTTTTGTTTGTTTCGTGTAATGCGGATCAGAAAAACGGAGAACTAAAGATAGAGTACGAAAAGTATCTTCTTGATAATGGCTTAAATGTTATTTTGCACAAGGATGCATCCGATCCAATTGTTGCCGTTGCAATACAGTATCATGTTGGCTCAAGCAGAGAGGAAGTAGGCAAAACCGGCTTTGCACACCTTTTTGAGCATATGATGTTTCAGGAATCTGAAAATGTCGGACAGGATCAGTTTTTTAAACTTATCCAGGGGTCTGGTGGAACCTTAAACGGAGGAACCAGTAACGACGGTACTATATATTATGAAGTAGTACCAAAGAATGCTCTTGAAATGGTTCTGTGGCTTGAGTCTGACAGGATGGGCTATCTTGAAAACACAGTTACGGCTTCTGCTTTTGCAAATCAGCAAAATGTTGTTCAGAATGAGAAAAGACAAAATTACGACAACAGGCCATATGGTCATACCGGTGGTGTAATCGACAGTCATTTGTTTCCAGAAGGGCACCCATATTCATGGCAGGTTATCGGAAAAATGGAAGACCTGTTTAATGCAACTATCGACGATGTAAAAGAATTTCACGGCAGGTATTATGTGCCAAATAATGCAACCCTTACTCTTGCCGGGGATTTTGATACCGATGAGGCAAAGGCGTTGATAGAAAAATATTTTGGTGAAATACCTGGCGGCGAGACCGTAGTAGATATGGAACCAATGCCGGTGAGCCTAGAAAAAACCGTAAAATTATACCATGAAGATAATTTTGCCCGCACAGCTGCACTTACAATGGTCTGGCCAACGCCGGAACAATATAACCCTGATGCATATGCGCTTAATTTTCTTGGCCAGATATTGAGCCAGGGCAAAAAAGCACCGCTTTACAGGGTTCTGGTAAAAGATAAAAAGCTTACCTCAAGTGCAAGAGCATCTAACAGACCCTCAGAGCTGGCAGGAAAGTTTACCGTATCTGTTAATGCCTTTCCGGGAGTATCTCTCTCTGAAGTTGAAAAGGCAATTGAGGAAGCGTTCGCATTATTCGAGGAAGAGGGAATTAGTGAAACAGATCTTGAAAGGATTAAGGCCGGACAGGAAACCTCGTTCTACAATGGTATTAGTTCAGTTCTCGGCAAGTCTTTCCAGCTGGCACGGTACAACGAATTTGCCGGAGACCCGGGATTTGTTACAACAGACCTGGCAAACAGACAGGCTGTAACTATTGAAGATATTATCAGGGTATACGAAAAGTATATTAAAGGTATGCCCTTTGTCAGTACAAGTTTTGTTCCTAAAGGATCATTAAGCCTTGTAGCCGAAGGATCCGTTGACGCCGGCATAGTTGAAGAAAATGTCCTTGAGGCAACAGAGGTCGACCAATCACTTTTCGGTAAAGACGAAGAAATCGCAAAAACAGAAACATCCTTTGATCGTTCAGTACAACCCGAAATAGGACCCAACCCGGAAGTAACATTGCCGGAAATATGGACGACAGAATTAGATAATGGAATAGGAATATGGGGAATTAAACAATCTGAGGTGCCCCTGGTTCAATATTCTCTTGTTATCGATGGCGGACATATGCTTGAAGATATTGATAAGTCAGGTACAGCAAGCCTGATGGCTCAGTTAATGAACGAGGGAACAGCAAATAAAACACCCGAAGAACTCGAAGAGGAAATACAGCTTCTGGGATCAAGTATAAGTATACGAGGAGGAAGCGAGTCAATAAGTATCTCGGTAAATACTCTTGCAAGAAACTTTGAAAAAACAGTAGAGCTTGTCAGGGAAATGTTGATGGAGCCCCGTTGGGATGAAGAAGAATTCGGACTTATAAAAGACAGAACAATAAATAGTTTTACAAGGAATAAAGCAAACCCGGGCTATATGGCAGCCATAACACTCGATAAGCTTATGTACGGCGAAGATAATATTCTTGCCGTGCCCTCCGGGGGAACAGAAGAAACAGTAAGCGGACTTAAGATGGAAGATCTGAAGGACTATTATCAGAAATATATTATTCCATCGGCAGCCAGGCTTATTGTGGCTGGCGATATTGATAAGGACCGTGTACTTGCAGCTTTTGCCGGCATTGAGGCTGAATGGGAGCCCGGAGATATTGAGTCGCCCGAGATTTTTATCCCTGAAAATCCGGCAAAATCTAAAATATATTTTATTGATTTCCCCGGGGCAAAACAATCAGTTATACAGATAGGCAATATTGCTGTACCAAGATCAGATCCGGATTATTATCCCGCGACAGTTGTAAATTATAAACTGGGAGGATCATTCAATGGTGTAGTAAATCTGATCTTAAGGGAAGAAAAAGGATTTACATATGGCGCAAGAACGGGATTTTCGGGAGGTAAATATTCAGGGGAGTTCTCTGCCAGCTCAAGTGTAAGAACAACAGCAACCCTTGAATCGGTGCAGATCTTTAAAGAAGAGATGGAGAAATACAGGGAGGGAATAAGTATTGAAGATCTTAATTTTACCAGGGATGCATTGTTAAAATCTAATGCACGCGGATTTGAGACCCTCGGCTCACTTCTGGGCATGCTTAATAATATCAGTTCTTATAATTTGCCCTTTGACTATATAAAACAAGAGGAGAAGTTTGTTAAGAACTTAAGCATTGAGCAGCATAATGAGCTTGTCAGAAAATTAATAGATCCATCAAGGATGTATTATGTTATTGCAGGTGATGCTGAAACGCAGATGGAGGGACTTAAAAAAGTTGGATTTGGAGACCCTGTATTGATAAAATAGCTAAAGAACCATATATTTAAGAGGGTATTTAAGTACCCTCTTTTTTATTAATCAATCAGATTACGCGATACCGAAAAGGCATCTTTTTTTAAAGGCCGGCTTACTGTGTATTGCAACAGGCCCGGGTTTCTTTTCAGGAGTAATTCACTTTTTCAGTTAATTAATTAAACCGGGAAAGTAAATAGTCTTATCTTTTTACGGATAAAGCATTCTGCTAATCCACCTGTCACCATCATATAAAAATTCCTGTCTGGTATGAAACCTGTTTTCTCCCTCTTCCCAGAACTCAAACCTGTCGGGTATAAGCCTGAAGCCTCCCCAGCTGGCAGGTCTTTCCGGAGTGTGATCTTTATAAAATTCGCTGGCCGCGGCCAGCTTTTGCTTAAAGTGGCTAATGTTCTCTATCGGCCTGCTTTGTTCACTTATAATAGCATTTACTTTGTGACCGTGGTTTCTTGAATTGAAATAGTTATCCGACTCAGCCCCGCCTGTCTTTTCTACCATGCCTTCAATTCTTATTTGTCGTGCACTATCCGGCCAGTAGAACAGGAGGGAGGCCCTTGGGTTCTCCCCGAGCTGAGTCCCTTTCGTGCTATTATAATTTGTAAAAAAAACAAATCCCTCGTTATCATAGTGTTTTAGCAGAATTACCCGCGAAGAAACCCTGCCATTTAGCGATGAGCTTGATAATATAACTGCGTTTGAGTTTTCTTTGCCCGATGAAACAACCGGCAAATACCATAGATTAAATAATTCAAAGGGGTCAGTTTTCATAATTTATAATATAAGGATGGATCAGATATTTTGCAAACAAATTTTCTTGTTAACTTGTTTAACTAAAAATAATAAAATTCAGATATGTCATTTACACTTCAACCAGGCGATAAGGCTCCTATGTTTAATCTGAAAGCCACAGACGGGAAAGAATACTCGTTAAATAGCTTTGATAATAGTAAATATCTGGTTGTATTTTTTACCTGTAATCACTGTCCTTATGTAATTGGTTCCGACGAAAATACCAGAGAGCTTGCAAATCATTTTGCAAAAGACAGTGTTGAATTTGTAGGAATTAATTCAAACAGCCCAAATACTTATCCAGAAGACGATTTTGATCATATGGTAAAAAGAATGGAAGAACATAGGTTTCCATGGAAATATTTATATGATAGTACGCAGGATGTAGCTAAAAGATACGGAGCCCTGCGAACACCCCATTTTTATCTTTTTAACGAGAAAAGAGAGCTGGTATATACTGGCAGGGCAGTAGACCATCCAAGGGATGCAGGGAAGTCCGGATCTTTCGATCTTAAAAGGGCCATCAGCGAATTAATATCAGGCAGCGAGATATCCCTTCCTGTAAGTAACCCCATTGGCTGCAATGTTAAGTGGGATGGCAAAGATGCGCACTGGATGCCGCCAGATGCATGCGACCTGGTATAATGCTAATTGTATATATAATCTAGAAAAACGAATTATGTTTGAAAGAATAGCATACAGGTTAAAATATCGGTATTATATGAGGCGCAGGCTCAGGGGGAGTCAATCATGGAAATATGCCGAAAATACCAGGAAATTAATTAACAAGACCATTGGAGGTGTTGGTCAGGAGGCCAGAGAGACAGAAGAAATGGCACAGGCGTTTTTCCGTTTACTGGCAAATAAACTTAATCTGAAAAACAGAAAGGACCCTCCGGGCGAAGAGGAGGTGAAGCAGGCAATTGAGCAGCTGAAAGACGTAGGACGCCTGTCGATATTTGCTACAATATCAATTATACCAGGAGGGGGCTTCTCTCTTATCGGGCTTGAATTGCTTGCCCGGAAATTCGGTGTTAATACCTTTACTTTTATTCCCTCTTCTTTCAGAAAACAAAATAAAATAAAAGAAACACCCCTCCCGTCAAAGGAAAAGGCCGATAATAAAATAGTGTAAAGGCAAACGATCAACATGTTACTACCTGTGCTTTATAGTAAATCATGCAGCAATAAATTCTTTGTTCTAAAAAAGAATTATCACTTTTGTTGTCAGAAGAACAGATCAAAAAAAGGTTATGACAGATATTTTTGATAAAGAAAGCAGAACAAACTGTATTGTATGTAATGAGAAATCGTGTGCAGCCGCTGTTCTTAACATGAGCCAATTAGGTATTCTTAACGATAATAGCCGGGAAACTTTTATCCGAAAAGGTGAAACAATTTTAAAGTCCGGCGCACTGACCTCCCATATTGTCTATTTAAAAACCGGTTTTGTAAAGGAACACGTAGAAGGACCGGGGCAGAAATCAAAAATTTTGCAGATAATCAAGAAACAATCATATCTCGGACTTCAATCGCTGTTTGGATCTAAAATAAATCATTATTCATATACAGCGCTCGAAGACCTGAAGGTCTGTTATATCGATATAAAGATTTTTAAAAATTTCCTGAAAGAAAGAGGTTCCTTTGCCCTGGAGGTATTAAGCTATGTAAGCAGGGAGAGTCTGCAAAAAGATTTTCACCTGATTAACCAGGGACATAAGAAAATGTATGGCAGGTTTGCAGATGTGCTTATTTATCTGTCGGAAGAAATATTTGAGACACGTCAGTTTGATTTTCTTCTTTCACGCCAGGAGCTGGCTGAGCTGGCAGGTATGTCGAGAGAAAACACGGCAAGGGCCCTTACTCATTTTAAGAATGAGGGAATAATATTAATTGACGGGAAAAATATAGAAATACTAAAAACTGATCTTTTAAAAAAAATCAGCAGGAACGGGTAGACTTTTATTAACATATGTATAATATCATGAAAATCAGGCTTGTAATTGTAATTTTATTATTTGGGTTTTTAGCCTCATGTTCGGACAAAGAAAAGGAAAGAGTATATAATTTGTCCGAGGCCGATAAAAATGAAATAACAAATACACTTTATAAAACACAGGATGCCTGGAATAGTGGTGATATTGAAGGATTTATGGAGGGATATTGGAAATCCGACAAACTGGTATTTACAGGTGTGGAGGGCCCTACCTATGGTTATTATAAAACCCTTGAAAGATATAAAAAAGGATATCCGGACACAGAAACAATGGGGATGCTGAAGTTTACTATTAAGGATCTTTATCAGATAGACAGCAAAACAGCCCTGATGATCGGTCGTTTCTATCTTTCCCGGTCCCTTCAGGATATCGATGGCTACTTTACGCTTGTCTGGCAAAAAACAGACGGTAAATGGCTTATTATAAGCGATCATTCAAGCGGCCAGTTTGTAGGAATCCGTAAATAAATATTTTTATCCTTCAGCCAGACAGAAAGTAAGATAGTTCCGTCTCGGAAAAGCAGTATAATTATTATCAGAATAGTTATCTTGCAGTTTACCAAGATCACCAGCTATGTTACCATCAAGAACCTTTGATCTACTTGATCGATTTCGCAATCAGTTTTCTGATAATTGCGCTTTTGCAGCAAAGCGCAACGGAGAGTGGCTTACTTATACAGGAGCTGAATATAACGAGATTTCACACCAGTTGTGTTACGGACTTATTAGTCTTGGCCTAAAGAAAGGAGATAAAATAATTACGATCACAAATAATCGCCCGGAGTGGAATTTTATGGATATGGGCATGTCGATGGCCGGACTGGTACATGTACCGGTCTATACTTCCCTTACTGATGATGAGTATAGTTATATTTTTAATCATTCTGATGCAAAAATGATAATGGTGTCGGATAAGAAATTTTCTGACCGGCTAAAGCCTGTATGCGACAAACTTAAGAACGAGGTGCATTTTTATTCGTTCGATAAAATAGATAATATTAAGAACTGGCTTGATATTGTTAATATCGGGAAAGAAGCCGGCGAAGAGATAAGAACTGAGGCTGAAAAAGTTAAATCGCAAATTACAACAGAAGACCTGGCTTCAATAATTTATACATCCGGAACAACAGGGGTGGCAAAGGGCGTAATGCTCAGTCATAAAAATCTGGTTCAGAATTTTCTGGCAGCATCAGAAGTATTTAATCTTAAAACCGGTGATCGCTTTCTGAGTATCCTGCCCCTCTGTCATGTCGGTGGAAGACTCGGTAATTACCAGACACAATATTCAGGGGCATCGATTTATTACGCAGAAAATATGGGGACCATTGCAATAAATCTGAAAGAAATTAAAGCTACCGGCTTTGATGCCGTCCCCAGAGTACTTGAAAAGATTTATGATAATGTACTGGCTAAGGGAAGAGCACTAAAGGGATTTAAAAAGAAGATGTTTTTCTGGGCCGTAAAGCTTGGATTGAAATATCAGCCCTTTGGGATAAATGGTGCATGGTATTATTTTAAACTTGGTATAGCCGATAAGATGATCTTCAGTAAATGGAGAGAGGCCCTGGGTGGTCAGGCCCGCATTGTCGGTTGTGGCGGAGCAAGCCTGCAACCCCGCCTGGAAAGGATTTTTTGGGCATCCGGACTTAAAATACTTAATATGTATGGCCTTACCGAAACATCACCAATAATTACAATTAACAGGCAGCATAAAGATCTTTGTATGCTTGGCTCTGTCGGAGCACTTATAGACGGGGTGGAGTTAAAAATAGCAGAGGATGGAGAAATTCTTTGTCGCGGCCATAATGTTATGATGGGTTATTATAAAGACGATGAGCTTAGCAGGGAGGCGTTTGATAGCGAGGGATGGTTTAAAACAGGTGATGTTGGCAGACTGGAACAGGATAAATTTTTGATGGTAACAGACAGGAAAAAAGAGATTTTCAAGCTGTCGAGTGGTAAGTTTATTGCCCCTCAGATACTGGAGAATAAGCTTAAGGAATCTGTGTTTATCGATCAGGCAATGGTGTTTGGAGAACATCAGAAATTTGCCAGCGCCATACTGGTGCCGGATTTTGCCTATCTGAAAAATTATAGTAAGGAACATGGAATTGCCGACAACAATGATGGCGAGAGCATGGTTAAAAATATGGATATAGTAAAGGCTATCAGCGATGAGGTGAAGAGAATTAACAGATCTCTGGCCGAACACGAAAGAATAATGAAGCCCCAGCTTGTTCACGATATCTGGTCGCCAACAACAGGAGAGCTTTCTGCAAGCCTGAAGCTAAAACGTAAATCTGTAGAAGAAAAGTATCGGCAACGGATCGAATCGGTCTATCAAAAATAGTATTGTAAATGTTATTACAGGAAGTATCTACAAAGAGAGAAAAAAAACAATTTCTCCTTGCGGCAAAGGAGGTTTATAAAAACGACAAGTATTGGGTAAGGCCCCTCGATAAAGAGATTGAGTCAATCTTTGACCCTGCCAGAAATGTCTTTTTTAGTCATGGTAAGGCAAAGAGATGGATCCTTATAAACAGTCAGGGTAAACTGATAGGAAGGATAGCTGCATTTATTGATTATAAGACATCCGAAAAGCAGGATCAGCCAACAGGAGGGATGGGTTTTTTTGAATGTATTAACAACAAAGAAGCATCTGCTATTCTTTTTGATGCAGCCCGCGATTGGCTTAAAAGTGAAGGCATGGAAGCCATGGATGGTCCAATAAATTTTGGAGAAAGGGATAAATACTGGGGCCTGCTGGTTGACGGCTTTACTCATCCGGCATATGAGATTGCATATAATCTTCCTTACTACCAGGCGCTTTATGAGGATTACGGATTTAAGACCTATTATAAGGCCGAAGGTTTTCATCTGGATTTGAATAAGCCCCTGCCCGACAGGTTCAGGAAGATAGCAGAGTGGATCCTTAAAAAACCCGAATATGAATTCAGGCATATTGAGTGGAGTAAAATGGATAAGTTTATAGACGATTTTGTTGATGTGTATAATGAAGCATGGGCGTCGTTCCAGGAGAATTTTAAACCCATGAAGGCTCCATATGTTAAAAAGACAATCAAAAAAATGAAAATGATCCTGGAGCCTGAATTTATCTGGCTGGCTTATAATAAGGGTAAGCCTATCGCGATCTACCTTATGTGGCCCGATGTTAATATGATATTAAAACATCTTGACGGAAAGCTTACTTTGCCGGCCATGCTTAAGTTTCTATATCTTAAGAAAAGAAAAACGATAAGCAGGGCACGAGGAGTTTTAATGGGGGTAATACCCAAATTTCAAAACCTGGGCGTAGAATCCGGACTGGCACTTAATGTATATAACTCTACGAAAAGCATGCCTCATTACAAGGAAATAGAGTTTTCCTGGGTTGGGGACTTTAATCCTAAAATGCGTAAGATGTGGCTTCATATAGGAGGTGAGCCGGTTAAGAACTATATAACATACAGGTACCTTTTTGACAGAAATAAGAAATTTAAAAGATATCCTATTCCCGAAGAATAAAACCCGACAATATGAAATATGATGTTATAATTATCGGAGGGGGCCTTGGCGGACTTACTGCAGGAGCAAAACTTGCAAGGGAAGGCAGGAAGGTCCTGCTTCTTGAGCAACACGACAGGCCGGGAGGCTGTGCAACAACCTTTAAAAGGAAAGATTATATTTTAGAGGTAGGTCTTCATGAAATGGACGGACTGCATCCGCGCGACCTGAAAACAAAAATATTTAATGATCTTGGCCTCTTCGACAGAGTTGAGTTTCTTCCTGTACCGGAGTTTTATCGCTTCGTCCAGGGCAGGCATAGCATAGTAATACCTCACGATCCCGAGAGGGCAACAGAAGAGTTATTAGAGCATTTTCCGGAAGAAGAGAAGGGTATAAACTTATATTTTGAGAGTGTATTAAACGCAAGAAAAATAGCCGGAGCAAAGGATGCTCCAGCCGATAGAAATGTCGGCGAATGGCTCGATGAGATAATATCAAACGAAACACTTAAGCTGGTACTGCTGGGTAACCTGGGTTATTTTCACGACGACCCGTATACCCTTTCATATTATTACTACCTGACCGCACAGGGAAGCTATTATAATGGCAGGGCGAATTATATTAAGGGGGGGTCGCAGCAACTGTCTGATGCCCTGGTAGATATTATTGAAGAAAATCAGGGAATAGTATTGCTGAATACCCTTGCTGAAGCAATCGAATATAATAAGGATGGCACTGTCGGGGTAAAATATTGTGTAAAGGACAGGGGGCCGATAGCTAAAGAGATTGCCCACGCCGAAAACATAGTTGTTAATTCATCACTCCCGCAGCTTGTAAATAATCTTCTGCCTGAGGGCTCGGCCACATCGCTCAAAGAAGAGATAAAAGATTTAAATATAGGAGCTTCGCTACTAACAGTATATTATGGGTTTAAGAAATCGCTGAAAAGCGTGGGCAATAAGAATTATTCTATATTTCTATACGACGAAAGCGTTAAGTCACAGGCCGATATACTGACAAATAATCACAGCGATTTTAAGACCAGGAGCTTCACCTTTGTAGATTACAGTCAGCTTGATTCAGGACTTGCCCCAGGCGGCAAAAGCGTAGGTGCTGTTTGTTGTATAGACTACCTCGACGACTGGGATAAGCTTGATAAAAAGGAATATGTAAAGCGAAAAAAAGAGGTCGCAGAGATATTTACACAAAGACTTGATAAGATAATTCCCGGTTTTGCTGACTCTGTGGAATATGTAGAGGTAGGAACCTCACGCACTGTAAAAAGATATACAATGAATCCTGGCGGAGCGGTATATGGTTTTGCCCAGAATCCTTCTAAGCCAATATCATATCTGAATAAACTACCTGATAATATATATCTGGCATCAGCCTGGGGTAAGTTTGGCGGAGGTTTTTCCGGTGCTATATTCAGCGGCTATATGACAGCCTTCGATATATTAAGAAAAAGATAAGATCTTAAATAAAGCGCCTGACCCTCTTTTTATATTCGCTGTACCCTGGATATTTTTGTGTGGATATTGATTCGCTGAAATTGCTGCTTCCCAGAAATAGAAGTATCAGTAATACAGGACCAATTATCGACCAGTTAAGCCATGATCCCGTTGCACTTATACTAAAGAGGTAAAAAACTATCCAGACGCCCTGCTCCGCAGTGTAGTTGGGGTGGCGCGAAAGTCCCCACAGGCCATTGTCAATAAATCCCTTTTTATAATAATCAGGCAGACCTGAACCTTCTTTTTTCAGCCGGTTTTTTTCTTTATGAAAATTCCACTGTTGCTGATCGGCAACAGTTTCAAAAATAATAAGTAAAAACATAAGGATGGCAATGGTGTAATCAAAGTAAGACAGAGCACTACCATTAATGCTTCTTAAGGCTGGCAGTGTGATTAAAAGGATAAGTCCCATCTGGTAAAGAGAGATAAAAAACAGGTTAAATATCATCCACCTCCACCTGTTCGATAATTCAGGTTTGTTTCTTAATACCGACCACCTGTAATCTTCTTCACCCGACCAGAACCGAATAGAGTATCCTCCCCTGCGCGCAAAATTATATGTTAGGCGGATACCCCAGGCCGATACCAGCAGGGCCATTAAAACAATCCTTGGCTCAAAGCCTGATCGGATCGCAATAATCCATATATATGCAATGGGCATTAAGCTCCATAGCTTATCAACCTGGCTGTAATTTTTACTTATAGTGCTAAGAATAAAACAGCCAAGGGAGGCAATCAGGTAAACTACTATAAGCTCGTTTAATATTTCTTTTTGAAATGGATTAAGCGGATCATCAAAGCTTATTGCCAGTAAAGGGAGTACAATAATTGTTAATAAGAGGAGTAAAATAGTTTTCCACATGCCTTAATAATTTTAGACATGGAATATAGTTAATAAATTGATTGACAGCTTATATTTTCGGTCTGATTTCTTCCTTATATAAATCACTAAATTTTTCCCCTATTTCATCCCTTACCCTCAGATATTCACCTCTGATAAATTCAGGAGTACCGGTGGCAAAAGAAGGATCGTCAAAACCAATATGTAATCTATTCTTTACCCTGCCGGTAAATGAAGGACAATTTTCATTTGCTCCTCCGCAAACAGTAATAACATAATCCCATTTATCATTAAGATATTTTTCAATCGGATCGGAAGTATGGTGACTGATATCTATACCAATTTCTTTCATCACCTCAATAGCCTTACTATTTAATTTGCCCGAAGCTTCTGTCCCTGCAGAATATACCTTAAGCCTGCCGTCGAAAGACTGCAGGAAACCGTGGGCCATCTGGCTGCGGCAACTATTGCCTGTGCATAATATCAGGATTTTCATAACAGAAAGTTTGATGGACAATTAAATGAATATAACGTTTGTCATTCCGAATGAATATGAGGAATCTAAAAATCTGATTATAGATTTCTCGCTTCACTCGAAATGACAATTTCAAAATAAATTCATATCATAGTAAATCAACCATTACACCTTTAAACCATTACATAGTTAAATATAAAGCCCACAATAATTATCCCAACAGCTACTATTCCAACAAAAACAGCAATCAGCTGCCATTTTAAAACCTTTTTCAAGATAATTATTTCGGGAAGGGAGAGTGCAATAACCGACATCATAAATGCAAGTGCGGTTCCCAGCGATACACCTTTTTCAATAAGAACACTTACTATCGGGATAACACCGGCTGCATTAGAGTACATAGGAACACCCAGCAGTATTGCCAGGGGAACACCGTACCAGTTGTCCTTTCCGAGCAGAGAGCCAAGAAAATCTTCTGGTACATAACCATGAGCCCCCGCCCCAACAGCTATACCCAAAAGAATATATGGCCAGATCTTGCCTACAATATCTTTTACTGTGCTGTATCCGTTTTGCATGCGATCGTATATTGTAATCCGGGCAGCATTATCTTCACTGTGTTGAGCATTAATAGAATAGACCCAGTCGGCAACATATTTTTCAAGACCAAGTTTACCAATAAGCCAACCGGAGCCAATAGCAATAATAAGACCTGTCGACACATAAATTAAAGCAACCTTCCATCCAAATAATCCAATAAGAAGGACCAGGGCCACCTCGTTAATCATGGGTGCCGCTATAAGGAAGGAGAAGGTTACCCCCAGCGGGATACCTGCCTCAACAAAACCCAGAAACAGGGGTATGGCCGAACACGAACAGAAGGGGGTTATTATACCCAGGAGGGCAGCCATCACATTACCGGCAAAGAGAGATTTTCCCCTAAGAAGATCCCTGGTTTTTTCGGGAGTTACCCAGGTTCTTAAAACCCCTACAATAAATATTATAAGAACTAAAAGAAGCATTACTTTAGGTACCTCAAATAAGAAAAATCTGAGCGATTCGGTGAAGTGTTCTCCCGGAGTAAGAGAAAATACACTTTCTGTAGCCCAGTTTGAAAATAGTTCTAAATTTCGATATGCCAGATACCATAATGGCAGCGACATCACCGGCACAAGCCATTCCTTAAATTTCTTGTTTATACTTGCGATATCTGTTTTCATTTTAGGTTATTTATTAAATAAGCTGAAGGCAGTTTTACCTGATATATATTAAAATGTATATTAATCCTGTTGTAATAAAAATTATCGCAATAATCTTTCTGAACCAGAATTCAAAAGTTTTAATTCTGTTGTAGAAATTTCCAATAGAACCAATACTATAAGCAATTAGCCAGGAAAATAGTATAACCGGAATGCCCGTAGCAAGGGCATATACAACAGGAAGATATAAGCCCTTTGTGCCCGAGACAGTAAGCGGTATAAGAATCCCAAAAAATAATACTCCACTATAGGGGCAAAATGCAAGGGCAAAAACGATGCCCAGAAGAATAATACCGGCGATTCCTTTCTTGCCTCTTTTTTCCATCTTTGAAGTCAGAGATCCTGACAAGGGGAGCTTTATCTTAATCACATTAAGCATAAATAAGCCTATAATAATTAATACCGGGCCAATTAACCTTTCTCCCCAGGTCTGTAAAAACCCTGATATTTTAAACTCACTGGCACCGAAATAAAAAATCAGGCCAATTGTGGTGTAGGATATTGCCCTGCCGAGGGTATAAAGAATCCCCTTATAAAAAACTTTTTGCCTGTTCTCTATATCTTTCCCTATATATGCTATTGCGGTAATATTTGTTGCCAGAGGACAGGGACTGATAGCTGTCATAAGGCCCAGGATAAAGGCAGATAGAATGGGAAGTTGCGTGGCCTCAAAGAAGTTTTGCAATACTTCCATTAATACTTCATTGCTTCAATGGTTGAAATAAGAAGCTCTTCCAGTTTCCCGGGCTTCTTTCGTGCATTCATAAATGCAGCATTAGTAAGGTTTTCTACCTTATCGTCTTTTACTACAATAAGAGTTTGTCCACTTACTTTATATTTTTCAACAAGAGCGAGATTTTCTTCTTTTTCCCTGTTTATAACAATAAAATCAATCTCATCCCCATAATTGTCTTTTATGGCCTTTCTTGATACGTTTTCCACAGCCACACACGTAACACAACGCCTGGTAGCATGAAAATAGTAGACCTTAATATCATTACTTTTTTGAAATTCTCCCTTTTGCATCGCGTCAAGGCCAGATAAACCGACAAGTAATAGCAAAAGAATCAGGCTTAAACGGGTTTTCATATTATTAATCTTTTAATAATTCTATAATTTCTTTAACAGAAGGTATTTTGCCTTTAAGGACTACTTTTTCATCTACAACGAGAGCCGGCGTCACCATTACACCATATCTCATGATCTCAGTTATATCTTCTACTTTAATAACAGAAGCATCTATCCCTGCTTCGTCAACCGCCTTTCTGGTAACTTTTTCAAGCTGTTTGCACCTGGCGCATCCTGATCCTAATACTTTAATTTCCATAATTTATAGTTTGTTCGTTATTCGCAAAACGGCGAACAATAAGGTAAAAAATTTTTATTTTTCAAACAGGTCTTTAAAAAGATCCTGTGCTTCTTTCCAGTTTTCTTTATTTATGCAGTATTTTATTCTTGGTGCCTCGGTTTCGCCCTGGATTAACCCGGCGTCCTTAAGTTCTTTAAGGTGTTGTGAGAGGGTTGATTTTGCTATTGGCAGCTCTTCACTCAGGTCTCCGCTGTAGCAACAAGATTGTTTTGATAAGAGCTCAAGCACATATAGACGTACGGGATGTCCAATTGCCTTGGCATATCTGGCAGCCTTAATCTGATTTTTTTGGAAACCTTCTTCTTTTTTCATGCTTGTTCGTAAAATTGCGAACAAATATAAAAACAAATATTATTATCACAAAAAATACTTTAATTACCGGTAAACCATTCAATGGCTTCATCAAGTATTTTATCAGGCACCTCATGACCACCATCAAAGGTTTTAAAGCAGGCATTATAGCCCAGCTTCTTCAGTGTGCGATATGATCTTCTGCCTTCAGATGAGCTGATGGTCATATCGTTTATTCCATGAGCAATATAGATTTTTAAGTTATTATTATTTTCAATCTCTGTCTTTGATAAAAACCAGGGATATTTGTCTGCTGAAACTATTCTGCCTCCAAAGCAAATAAGCCCGTCGATTTTATGATTGTATCTTATTCCGGCAGCATATGCGAAACCCGCACCCTGAGAGAAACCCAGTACAATAGTCTTTGATATTTTATATTCTGATTTAAGAGTCGTGGCTATATCAGAGATATATTTTATAATTGGAGGATCAGCCCTCTCCCAGAGCTCTTTTTTATCTGAGACAACACTCCATGTATATTGATTTGTGGGTAAGCCATACTTATTGGAATAGCTATATGGACTTTCAGGAACAGCAAAAATAAGCTCGTGTTTCTTTAAAGTCGACCATAGACCGGAAAAGTTATAAGCACTGTCCCCGTTTCCGTGAAGGCCAATAATTAAAGGGTATTCTTTGTCCGGGTCAAAATTATCGGGAAAGAACAGGAGGCAGGACTCCAGCTTAACTACCTCAAAATATCTTACTTTGCCGTAAGTATTATTATCTGAGTTTTGATTTTGAGCAGGATCCTGCGCAAAAGTGATTATGGCAGGCCAGAAGCACAGCAGAACATAAAGGGTTCTTAATAAATTCCAGCGGGGCCTTTTATGAATTTTATTCATAAGAAGATTATTCAATTGGTACTAACAGACTCTAGTTTATAGACCCTTATAAATCGAATAACCCTAATATTTTATGCAGTGTTGATATTTTACAACTATATCTCTTATTGAAAAAGGTTATATACTCCCTCTGTTAGTACATCAGATAATTCTTTATCCATAATTTCAATAAATCTTTCCTGGCTTACTCCTGTATCTACAGGTGTTTTTTTAAAGATAATATCTTCACCTTTTTCTCCGACCCTTGTTAGCACAAGGCTTTTTCCGTCCTCTTTAAGGATAGCAGATGCCGGTAAGGAAAGAGCCTCCCGTGAGCAGGTAATGATTTCCGTTTCAACAAATGTATTATTAATAAAACTTACCCGGTCTTTTGTCTTAAGGCTTGCCGTACATAGTATGGTTCTTGACTCCATATCAATGGTCTGGCCTGTTTGTAAGAGAACAGCCTCATAAATCTTATCTGGTTTATCAGGATCGTAAAATCTTACTGTTTGTCCCTTCGAGAGATTTTCTATATCCTGCTTAAAGACCGAGATCTCTAGCTGTAGCTGGTTAGGATCAATAATTTCTACAATAGTGTTATTTGCATCGATAAATTCGCCAAGCTCAAAAAACAGGTCGGTAATATAACCATCGATAGGAGAATAAACAGATATAGCCGGCAATATTGATCCCTTTTCAATCGCTGACGGATCAATATTTACCATTAAGAGCAGAGCCTTTAATCCCTCTTTTTTTGCAAGCATTGTATTATAATCTGTTTCTGCAAGCAACAGATCTTTTCTGGCAGTAATATTTTCCTTCGCTAATTCCTTATTTCTTTCGTAGTTGGCCTTTAATAAAATAAGCTGATTATAGCTTTCGGCATAGTCCTGCTGTATCTGTATTATTTCGTTGCCTTCAAGAGTAAAAAGTAAATGACCCCTGGAGATTTTTTCTCCCGGTCTTATATTAATCTTTTTTATTCTTCCGGGAATAAGTGAACTTATATTTGCCTTACCGTTAGGAGAAGCCGTAATATAGCCGTTTGCGCTAACAGATTGTGTAAAGGTAATGACCTCAGGATTACCAAGCTTCATATTTGCCTGCTTAAATTGAGATTTGGTAATTATTACCTCATCCCGGGCACCTGACTCAGTACCCGTGGCAGAAAGATCAGATTCGTTATTACCGGCAGACTCTCCTTTGTTGCCATGGCAGCCGCTTAAAACAAGAAATGCCAGGACCGCGGTATGTATCAAAATTTTATTTATTTCCTTTTTCATTTGATATGTGTTTTTCTTTATGTCAGACTTATGCATATATCTGCCTCTGTATTTAGTATTTTTTAAAGCGATAAATAATTTATTTCGAGAACAAACTCATTATATTTTTGTAGATTATCAAGGTAGTTTAGTTCTATTTCAATTGCTGCGTCAATGCTTTGAACGAGCCTGAAAAAGTCAATCTCTCCTGCAGAATAGCTTATTTGAGAAGATCTTATTAGTTCATGGGCAATATTTTTACCCGATAATTCATAGTATTTAATATATTCTTTTTGCCTGCTTATCAGATCACTCAGTTCCGACAATCTGTTATTGTAAGTTCTGCTATAGCTTTCCCTCAGATAATTTGCTGCATCAAGTGAGTGTTTTGCTGCTTTAATTTTTGATTTTTGTTCTCCCCAGAATATTGGAATACCAAGGCCTATTTCAAAGCCCTGGTAATTTTTTGAGCCCGAATAGTTATTTGTTCCATTAAAGTATCCCAGTGTAAGATCAGGAAGAAGCCTGTTTTTTTCTGCCTTAACGAAAGCATCCTGCAGCATAGCCGTGTGATTGGCCAGCCGATAGCCGGGAGTCGTTTCTGCCAGGCCCTGGTTTATTTCAAGAGCTACGGGTTCCTGTTTGGGAACAATAAAATCACCATCATAGTAAATCAGCGACCCGAGAGTATTTATTGCTATTCCCAGGTCCTGTTCAAGCTGGGTCTTCAGCACCTTAATATTATGGTATCTGGCCTTTGCAGTAAGCATTTCAAGGTAACTTGTCTCACCCTGGATATTGCTTATTTCTGCAGCATCCGCATAGCGGGTAAAGATGCTGTCTGCCTGTTGATATAATTTTAATTTGCTCTGAAGGAGAATGATAGAATAATATGCGCCTGAGACCTTAAGTGTTATTTCCCTTTTTTTCATTTCAAAGCGATCTGCAGCCATCAATGAGGATATTGTATTTGCTTTTTTTTGTGCAAAATAAACAGTGGGGAAATCAAAACGCTGCTCTCCTCCTATAACACGTATAGGATAGTTATTATCGGCAATATTATTTTCGTCGTAGTTATAGTAAAAAGTTGTTTTATCAATTGCAAAGGCCGTATTGATAAGAGCCTTGCTTTCTTCAATCATAGAATTGTATGCAGCAAGTTCGCTGTTGTTCGAATATGCCAGTTCAAGAGCATCTTCAAGAGTAATAATTTCCGGACTGTTCTCGCTCTGAATTGAGGATTGCGACTGAGCAAACAGAGGAATAAGAAGCAGAATTACTGGCAGAATAATCTTCTTTGTTTTAAAGCCAGGAGGCCACAGTCGTATACCCGTTACCCTGTCAAAGATAGCGTAGAGGATGGGCAGGGCAAGCATTGTTAGCAGGGTAGATGTTACAAGACCTCCAATAACCACGGTGGCAAGAGGTCTTTGTACCTCTGCTCCCGCAGATGTTGATATTGCCATGGGCAGGAAGCCAAGAGCTGCAGCCGCGGCTGTTAATATTACCGGTCTCAGCCTTTCACGAGTACCCTTCATAATAAGCTCTTTCATATCTGTTATTCCGGATTTCTTTAATTCTTTCAGGTGTTCAATAAGTACAATGCCATTAAGCACGGCCACGCCAAACAGAGCTATAAATCCAATTCCGGCTGAGATACTGAAGGGCATGCCGCGAATCCACAGCAGAAAAACACCTCCTACAATAGACAGGGGTATTGCGGTAAATACAAGGGCTGCCTCCTTTAATGACTTAAATGCAAAGTGCAGAAAGATAAAGATAAGTAATAGTGCTATCGGAACAGCTATTTTTAGTCTTCTTGAGGCATTTCTCAGGTTTTCAAACTGACCGCCGTAATCAATATAATATCCCGAAGGAAGAACCAGTTCTTCGTTAAGGATATTTTCAATATCTGCCACAACAGATTCCAGGTCACGATTCCTGACGTTTACGCTTACAACTATCCTTCTTTGTGTATCGTCTCTCGATATCTTTGCAGGACCTGTAGTATATTCAATATCTGCCAGCTCTTTTAGCGGAACCTGTCCTCCATTAGGCAGACCGACAAAAAGATTTCTTATATTTTCTATATCAACCCGATAATCGGCCTGAAGCCTGGCAACAAGGTCGAACCTCTTTTCTCCTTCAAAAACACTTCCTGCAATACCTCCGGCAAAAGCTGTGGTAAGGTACTGATTGAGCTCCTCAATTGACAGGCCAAAATAAGCTATTCTTTTACGGTCATATTTTACGCTCATCTGTGGTAGGCCTTCTGTCTTTTCATAAATTACATCGGCAGCGCCCGGAACATCGGAAATAAGATCTTTTACTTCTTCTGCCTTTTGGGCCAGGATAGAAAGATCGTCGCCAAAGATCTTTATTGCGAGGTCGGCACGAACACCGGTGATAAGTTCATTAAATCTCATCTCAATAGGCTGAGTAAACTCGTAGTCAAGACCGGGAATAACCATTAGAGCTTCCTTAAAAAGCGCAGCCAGCTCTTCTTTGCTGTCTGCCGACACCCATTCTTTTTTAGGTATCAGCTTAATTATCATATCTATTTCCTCCATAGACATCGGATCTGTTGGCACCTCTGCGGCGCCTATCCTGCAAACTATCTGGTCTATTTCAGGAAACTTATCAATAAGGATATTTTCCATCTGGGTTGTCAGCGATACAGTATTAGAAAGCGAAGTACCTGTTTTTAGTACCGGCTGAATAACAAAGTCGCCTTCATCAAGGGTAGGAACAAATTCACCACCCATACGCGAAAAAATAACACCTGTAAGGATTAATGAAACCAGCGCCATTCCCAGCAGTATTTTCTTATGATCATACGACCATTTTATTACCGGGTCATAGGAGCGATAAAGAATCTTCATTATTCCACGGGTCAGTACAAATTGCTTTTCCTTCTCCGGCTTCAGGAAAAGAGACGAAGCAACGGGCAGCCATATAAGGCTAAATATCATTGCCCCTATTAATGCGAAGCTGAACGACAGCGCCATGGGACGAAACATTTTACCTTCAACACCACTCAGGGAAAGAACAGGAATAAAGACAATAAGTATAATAAGCTGTCCGAATATCGCCGAGTTCATCATCTTGGATGCCCCGTTAAAGGTCACCCTGTCCATAATCAGATGCTTGTCGTCGCTTTTTGCAGTAAGAAGTTCATCCCTGTTGACCGTGAGCCTGATAACGATAAACTCCACAATTATCACCGCACCATCTATTATAATACCAAAGTCGAGGGCTCCCAGACTCATCAGGTTGGCGTCGATACCAAAGACATACATCATTGATATAGTGAATAGCAGGGAGAGAGGTATCATAGAAGCAATAACCAGCCCGGATCGCAGGTTACCAAGCAGAAGAAGCACTATCAGGAAGACAATCAGGCATCCAAACAGAAGATTCTCAAATACAGTGAAAGATGTTTTTCCAATAAGCTCACTTCGCTCAAGAATAGGATTAATAAATACTCCTTCGGGCAGTGTCTCCTGTACTTCGTCAACCCTCTTTTTTACAGCATCAATTACCTTGTTTGAGTTAGCGTCTTTTAACATCATTATCTGGCCCATTACCTTTTCTCCCTCGCCATTTGCGGTAATTGCACCAAAGCGGTTGGCGCTCCCAAACTGTACCATTGCTATATCTTTAATAAGAACAGGGATACCTTCAATATTTGCAACCACAATGTTTTCGATATCTTCAAGCGATGATACAAGTCCGTCACCCCTGATAAAGTAGCTCTGGTATTGTTTTTCAATATATGCCCCGCCTGCAACATTATTATTTTTACTTAAAGCATCGTATACCTGGAGCAGGGTAATGCCAAGCCCTTTAATTCTCTCGGGATTAATTGCTACTTCATATTGTTTTAAATATCCACCCCAGGTATTTACCTCAACAACTCCGGGTATGCCCGATAGCTGTCGTTTTACCATCCAGTCCTGTATCGTTCTCAATTCCATAATTGAGTATTTATCTTCGTAACCGGGCCTGGTATCCAGGATGTATTGATAAATCTCACCCAGCCCTGTACTTATTGGCCCCATTTGAGGCGTTCCAAATCCTTCGGGGATATTGGCAGAGGCATTCTTAATTTTTTCTGCTATCAGCTGCCTGGGCAAATAAGTGCCCATCTTATCTTCAAATACTATTGTTACCACAGACAGGCCAAACTTGGAGATAGACCTAATTTCTGTTACGCCGGGCAGATTAGACATTTCCAGCTCAACAGGATAGGTAATAAACTGCTCCACATCCTGTGTCGACAGGTTTGTAGAGGTTGTAATTACCTGAACCTGGTTGTTCGTTATGTCCGGTACCGCACCCAGGGGAATATGAAAAAGTGCGAAGACACCAAAACCGGCTAAAGAAATGGTAATAAGTATCGCAATCAACTTATTTTTTATACTGAAATTTATGATTCGGTTTAGCATGGTTGTTTTGAAAAAATTGTTTGAATCTTGACCACAGGTGAGGCCAAGGTAAATAAAAATTTGGATATTTAGAATATCGGGTTTGCAACACTTGTCTGGAAAAAGGAATTACTTATACAGAAAAACAAAAAAAAAGAAGCGACTGACCAGGTCGCTTCTTTTTAAACCATTAATTATCTCTTATGTGTTTTCAAAGTTTTTTAAACTTATTATGATCCAAAAGTAAGGCACAAAGTTGTAGAAAATCTGTTGTTTTGAAATTTTTACGCTGTCATAGGGCTAAGTAACAGATCCACAAAACTATATGCCCTGTTATTTATTTTCTGAGCGCAAATAATCCAACCGAAATAATTATAATTATTGTAGAAACACCAAAGTAAAAAACTGAGTATTTGAATTTTTTTGCAGACAACGGTACTTTTTTTATCAGCAGGTTGCCGGTTATACACAGAATAACAACAAAGATGACGTTTGAAAAATGCTGAATAGCCCAGAAGCGAAGGCTCGAATAGTTCATTGCTTCTTCGGTCGACATTATTTCAGCAGGCTTTTGCAGGAAGAAGTATAGGATTATTCCAATAACAAGGTCTGCATACAGCAGTGTAAGATATATTTTTCTCAGGCGTATTTCTTTCAGTCCGTATTCCCTTTTACTTAGAAAACCGGATATATAATGAATCGTTATATAGACAATCGTAATAAGAAATATTACGCTGAAAATTATATGGAACCTGATAAAATATGGATATATCTCCTGCATAGTTTTTAATCTTCAATCTTCAATCCCCCGATAGTTGAAAAATCCACTCTGAAGGAGTGCGTCCCTTCCGAGTAAATATGTTTAACATTTATTCTATAGTAATTACATATTTTCCTTACTATTTCCAGCCCTATACCTGTGCCTCCCTCTTTTCCCGATCCTTTAATAAAACGTTTAAAAAGCTGATCCTCCGAAAAAGGAAGAGGAGCCCCCTGGTTTGAAATTTCAACAATACAGTTTTTGAGTCTTACACCTATGTCGCTTCCTCCCGTCCCATGGGTAATGGCGTTTTTTAAAAGATTTGAGATTAATACATCAAGCAACATATGATTCATGCGTATTGTGCAATTATCAAGCTCAGAGTTTATGCTAAAGCCTCCTGCATTAATTAACACATCAAGATTAGTAATATATGTTTCAAGTGCATCTTTAAGGTCAATTTCTTCAGATTCTTCAAACTGCTTATTCTCAATTTTAGCAATAAGCAATAAGGACTGGTTAAGCTTTGAGAGCCTGCCTGTTGTATTAAGTATTGAGCTAACTGTTTCAAGATCTGTCTCACTTAAATTTTCAGACTGCAGCAGCAGCTCTGCCTTGTTCCTGATTATTGCCAGCGGAGTCTGAATTTCGTGAGATGTATTGGCTGTAAGCTCTTTAAGACTTTTATAATCAGACTGGATCCGGTCGGCCATCTCAAGAAGCACCTTATTAAGCCTGTCGAATTCAGCAATCTCAGATACAGGCAGTACCAGTCCGCCGGGCTTATTAAAATCATAAACATCAAGTCGTTTAAGGCTATTCGAGAAAGCCGACCATATATTTGTGAATATATACCGGTTAAGAATATATATCATTATTATAAATACTATCAGAAGGGCCACCGAAAGGAGGGTTATTCTTTCGATAAGGGCGTCGGAAGAAAGAAGCGATTTATAGATAATAATATCCCTGCTTCCCTTATCTGAGTTATATGAAAAGCGAAGAGCCCTGTGTGCAATAAACTTTTGTTGCGAGGCATTATATAATACGGTGTCGCTTAAAACAGGGGGCTGGCCTGGGTGAATATTTGTCTCAATAATATTTATCTGGTCGAAGCTGCCGGGAAGATTGCTTATTGTTTCTCCCTGGTTAAGCCTGGTCATAAGCCCCGCCATCTGGGTCATAAGCTCATTATTGATATGCTCGTTTATCACCTCCCTGGTAATTCGAAAGAAAACAAGGTTTCCTATCCAGAAAATAAAGATACTCCCGGTTATTATCAGAAGACTTGTTTTTGAAAGCAGTTTCATTCGGTCAGAAATTTGTAGCCAACCCCATATATCGTTTTTATATAGTCTTTGCAGCCAGCCTTTAATAGCTTCTTACGGAGGTTTTTAATATGCAGATAAACAAAATCAAGAGAATCCATTACATCAACATAATCACCGGCAAGGTGCTCGGCGATAGATGTTTTTGAGATAACCTGGTTTTTATTACTGACCAGGTAATACAGGATATTATATTCACTCTTGGTAAGCTCAAGGGCTGTATTATTTATTTTTACTTCATGAGACTGGGGGTCGAGAGAGATTTCATTAAATACAAAGACACTGTTTCCTTCAAATTTTAATCTTCTTAGCAGAGAATAAATCCTGGCATTTAGCTCAGAAAGATGGAAGGGTTTTACAAGGTAATCATCGGCTCCTATATTCAGGCCGCTAACTCTGTCGTCGATAGAATCCCTGGCTGATATTATTATTATGCCTGCCTGGCTGTTATTGTTTTTTATCTGCTTAATCAGATCCAGTCCACTTCCGTCGGGCAGACCTATATCTATGATAAAACAGTCATAGTCATATAGATCACAAAGACCCGAGGCTTTCTCGAGGTTTATGGCATGATCACAATCGATCTTCTCACTTGTTTTGAGATATGACACGATGGAGCCAGCAAGATCTTTTTCGTCTTCAACAAGTAAAACTCTCATTTGACAATCACCTTTTAAGGGAAGTAAAAATACGCTAAATTCATTCTAAGCCAAAATTCACTCAGGGCTTCCAGGGCCAAATATTTATCAGGCAGCTTTATTTATCACCCAATTACATCCCCTGAAAAGCACACTTCACCCTCCGAAATAAGCATTTCGGTTATAAGTCATTGTCAGCATGCCACTTATTGCTTGTTTCAGGTATAAGTTTGTTAAATCTAAGCATAAAACCAGAAAATCCATATAATATGAATATCAAGAATAGAACCAGGAGAATCGGCAAAGGGATATTGCTCCCTGTACTATTGCTATCGCTTATCTTAAGTTCCTGCAGCTTAAACAAAGAAGCTGAAAACGACTCTTATATTAAGCTTGTAAAAACAGTAAATGTTCAAAAGCTTGATCCGGTCAGCGAAAAACAGTTTCCGGGAGTTATAGATGAAGCTGAGGAGATAAATCTGGCTTTCAGGGTTGGTGGCCCTATTAGCAGGATATTAATAAAGGAGGGGCAATATGTAAAAAAGGGACAGCTTATTGCTGAGATCGATCAACGCGATTATATGATTCAAAAAACAGCGATCCAGGCACGGGTAGATCAGCTCAGGGAAGAATACCGGCGGATAGAGGAATTAAATAAGCGAAAAACAGTAGCTGATAATGATTATGAAAAAATGAAAGCAGGCAGGGAGATGGCGGAAACTCAGCTTAAGAATGCTAACGACCAGCTAAACGACACCAGGCTATATGCCCCTTATTCGGGCTATATAACAGCGGTTTTGTTTGAAGAGGGCGAGATGCTGAATATTGGAACCCCCTTTGCCCGCCTGATAGATGTAAGCCTTTTAAAGGTCGAGGTTGATGTGCCCACATCTCTTTACCTGGTAAAAGACAAAATAAGTAAAGCAGAATGTGTACAGGAAGATATTCCGGGTAAAAAGTACCCCTTAACCTTCTATGCAAATAATATAAAAGCAAACAGCAACGGGCTCTTCAGATTCTATTTCTATCATCAGCCAGAGCCCGGCTCTCTTCTTTCTCCGGGAATGAATGTCTCGGTAAATATCTCTTATTCCAATGGAGACAGCTCACTTGTAAGCATCCCTCTTAATGCAATCTTCCCCCGGGGCGAAGAAAGCTATGTGTGGGTAGTTAAAGATAATACTGTTAGAGCCAGGAGGGTAAAAACCAATGATTTACTTAACGATGGCAATGTCGGTATTATCGAGGGATTGAAGGCTGGCGAAGAGATTGTGGTAGGAGGACTCGATCACCTGCATGAGGAAGAAGAAGTACGGGTCCTTGACAAGGCAAGCAAGACAAATATTGGAAATCTAATTTAATACCCGGAGCATGCATATTTCAGACTTGGTTTTTCAAAAGAAAAAGATTTTCTATTTTATTATGGTTGCCCTGGTGGTGGGAGGAATATTTTCATTCAGGGCGCTAAGTAAGCTTGAAGACCCCGAGGTAATAGCTATGGTTGCCAATGTTGTTACAGTATATCCGGGGGCCTCTGCACACGATGTTGAGATGCAGGTTACCTCTGTCCTGGAAGAGGAAATCTCAGCCCTCTCAGATATATCCAGCATCAAATCCCGCTCAGAAGCAAATGTGTCGGTTATTGAGCTGAAGCTGGAGATGAGTGTACCCCAGGAGGAGATGCAGCAGCGCTGGGAATTTCTCAGAAGAAAAATAGACCTGGCCATGAGAAGGATGCCCGAGGGCGTGCAGGAACCTGTGATTTATGATGATGTAAGCGATGTGTATGGGATGTTCTATGCCATGGTTGGAGACAGGGGATATTCTTATGAAGAAATGAGTGTTTATGCCGACTTTATAAGACGACAGATGCTTGAAATTGACGGGGTAAGCAAGGTAAATATTTATGGAGAGCAACATCCGGAAATACTTATTACAATTTCCCCCGACCGCTTTAGTGAAACAGGGATATTACCCCTGCAGATATTTATGGCTCTGGGGGATTATGCCGGAGAATCATATTCAGGGCATATGTTTAGCGGAGAACAGCAATTGCGGATTACCGTAAGCAATAAGTCATCAAGTATTGAAGACCTGGGTAATATTATTATAAGCTCGGCAGCAGGAGCATCATATAAACTTGGTGACCTGGCTGATATAAGCTATGGCTATCCTGATCCAATGAGAAACCAGCTCTTTGTAAATAACCAGAAAGCCCTTGGAATAGGGATATCAATGGAAAGTGGTGAAAACATTATTCAGGTAGGTAAGGATGTCGAACATTTAATGAGTGAATTAAGGCCTCGTATTCCTAATGGTTTAAGCTTTGAAAAAGTTTTCTTCCAGCCTGATAAGGTTAGCGATTCTATAAGGGGATTTATGAGAAACCTGATTCTTTCCGTTACGGTTGTAATAGTTGTGCTGATGTTTACAATGGGATTCCGGGGAGGTGTAATAATTGGCTCTGGTCTCTTAATAACTATTCTGGCTACCTTCCCCTTTCTTCTACTGGCCGATGGAACCTTACAGCGGATATCTCTGGGAGCATTTATTGTTGCCATGGGTATGCTGGTTGATAACGCAATAGTTGTTCTGGACGGCATACTGGTCGACCGAAAACTAAAAAAAGCCAGGGAAGCCTGTACCCTATCAGCCAAAAAAACAGCTATTCCACTTCTGGGGGCCACAGCTATAGCTATTACCGCCTTCTTACCTGTATACCTTTCTCAGGATATTGCAGGCACCTATGCCAGGGACCTCTTTGTTGTGCTGGCAATATCACTTGGTATAAGCTGGATACTCTCCTTAACACAGGTTCCTGTCTTTGCATCTTTCTTTTACAAGAATAAGAAAGACAGGGGCGAAAAAGATAAGGAAGCACATATTTATAATAAACCCCTGTACAGAATCACCCGCAGGATACTTGACTTCAGCCTGCATAACAGACTTATTGTAATAGCAGTAGTGGTAATTTTATTGCTGGTGGCCTTCTTAAATTTCAAGAAAGTAGATAATACTTTCTTTCCGGATTTTGAATATAATCAGTCTTATATTGAGTACTTACTTCCGGTCGGTAATACACCCGAGAGCGTTTATGCCGATCTGCTTGAAATATCAGATTATTTAAATTCTTTCGATGAGGTTGATATGGTTGTTACAAGCCTTGGAATGACCCCTATGCGTTATTGCCTTGTCAGGGGGGTTATGACAGAGAATGCCGACAACTATGGCGAAATAATTATCAACTTTCAAGACTATAAAACGATGAAGAAAATGCAGCCCCTGATTCAGGACTACCTGCATTTAAATCATCCTGAAGCGCAAAGCAGGATAAGAGATTATACCTTATCGGTTGCCTCCAGTCACAGGATTGAAGTTGAATTTACCGGGCCCGACCCTGCAGTGCTTAAGGAGCTAGGCAGAAAGGCAGAGGATTATATGCTCCAGAACAAGCATGTAGATAAGTATACCGTATCTAACGACTGGGAACCAAAAGCAAAAACACTTAAGGCAATATATAGTCCCATCGCGGGTAACAGGGCCTCAGTTACCAGAGGTGATATCAGCACCTCCATACTTGCTGCAAGCGATGGACTGCCCCTTACCAGGATCTACCAGGGAGAAACACCCCTTACAGTAAGGTTCCGTATACGCGATAAAGAGGGAAAGAGGATCGAAGATCTTAATGATATTCCTGTATGGCCCACAATCCCTAATATCGGAGGCGTGGCAAATATGCAAACAGTATTGGGAATTATGACAGGTGCTATCGTGGCCGACGATCTGCTCGACGAAACACTTACCGCTGTTCCCCTGAGCACAGTAACAGATGGTGTAGTGCTCGACTGGGAAGAGCCGCTTGTGCGTCGTATAAACAGTATACGGGCAATTCAGGCTCAGTGCGATCCGGTCGATAATTTCAGCCCCTCGCATGTACAGGACGAACTTGACGAGTTAATAAGCATTATGCCTCTCCCCGCAGGCTATTCATACAGGTGGGTTGGAGAGCAGGAACTGAAGAAAGACGGACTGGAAGGTATATTTGGTATGTTACCCCTGGCCGCAGGTATTATCTTGCTTATTCTGCTTCTTCTTTTTGCAGACTACAAACGACCATTGATAATTATTTTATGCCTGCCTCTTGCAATTATAGGGATTGTTCCAGGACTTATTCTTTCGGGCCAGCCCTTCTCATTTGTAGCAATAATAGGAGCGGTTGGTCTTAGTGGAATGATAATAAAAAATGCCATTGTTTTGCTCGATGAAATTAATAACAGACTGTTAAAGTCATCTTCAGCCTATCATGCAATTGTTGATGCCACCATTTCCAGAACAAGACCTGTTGTAATGGCATCCCTTACCACTATCCTTGGAATGATACCCTTATTTACAGATCCTATGTACGCATCACTGGCTGCAACCATTATCGGCGGACTGCTAATAGGTACCCTGGTAACGCTTGTATTTGTACCCGTATTGTACTCTTCTTTCTTTGCGGTGCCTGTACCACAATCGAAGAACAGACCCGAAATCATAATAGAAAAAGAATAGCACAGATGAAACAAATTTTATATATATCAGTATTCCTGTTCCTTTTTATGTCTGTTTCTCAGGCTCAGGACACTTTGAGTCTTGATCTGAAACAATGCAGGTTGATGGCCATTGAGAACAGCGAAAGGATTAAAATTGCAGAAACAACACTCGAAAAAGCAGGCTATGAGAAAGCAGCAGCCAGGTCGGCCTGGCTTCCAAATATTTCTGCATCAGTATTGGGAATGTATAGCAAAACAGAGATAAATCAGCAGATATATCTGCCTGTATATAATTTTGATATAGCTACCGGTGAATTGGTGCCAGACCTTGCAATTAATCCGCTGGATGGACAGCCTATAATGGGTTCTGACGGAAACCCCGTATTTAATACCTATGCTTATCTGCCCCTTGATTTTAGCCTTAATGGAGGACTACTGGCCTCACTACGCGCCGAACAGCCTCTTTATGCCGGCGGTAAGATTATTACCGGAAACAGGATGGCTGCCCTGGGATATGAAATGGCTCAGTTAAATACCGAACTAAACAGGCACCAGGTTCTCTATGAGGCCGACCAGGCATATTATACTTATATAAGCGTAGCTGAGAAGCTTAAGCTGGCCGAGAAATATTGTACCCTCCTCAAACAGCTTGTTGCCATGGTGGAAGATTCCTATAATACAGGAATGACCAATCGCAACGAGTTGCTAAAGGTACAGGTGCAGCTTAATGAAGCCCTTTTGCAGGCACAGAAAGCAAGAAGCGGACTTGAGCTGAGCAGAATGGCTATATGCAGATTAACAGGAAGTGACTTTTCAACACCACTGATGATAAATGACAGCATCAGAGTTGGCCTGCCCATTAATACAGCCTTACTGCCACCTGATGCCACAAACAGGTATGAATACCGGCTTTTGGAGCAAAAGACTGTTTTAGCTGATATGAATATTAAAATGATTCTTGGCGACTATCTGCCTGCAGCCGGTATATCACTTGGATATAATTATTATAATATTAATCTATCCGGTATGGATAATTATGATTCTGACGGTATAAACGCCATAGCCAGTATCAGCATCCCTATTACAAAGTTCGGTGAGGGAAGGGCGAAAATAAAATCCGCCAGGGCCGACAGGGAGATAGCACAGATGGAGCTTGAAAAAACAGAGAAGCTGCTGCAGCTCGATATTGAGCAGGCCAGGCTTAATCTGCTTGATGCGCTGACAAGAATCGAGATTAGTCGTGCCGCAGTAGAGCAGGCCGATGAAAATTTAAGAGTGAGTAAAGATAATTATGAGCTTGGCATGGAAACCCTGGCTGGTATGCTTGAGGCTCAGGCCGGCTGGCAAAAGGCCTATAGCTCTTTAATTGATGCGCGGGCAGATTATAAGATAAAGGAGAGCTACTTTATGAAAGTTACAAACACCCTTAAGGTGCAGTAAGCTGTGTCGGAGAGTGACTTTTTTTATCTTATCTTTGGATTAACACAGGACATAATGAGCACTGTAAACAGAGATACCAGTTTAGTTATTATTGAGGATGAGCCCCATAATAGCATGATGCTGAAAGGGATGGTCGGACAGTTAAGGCCAGACTGGAAGATAGAGGCAATCCTGGAAAGCGTTGAGGAAAGTATAGCCTGGTTTAGAAAGAACCCTGGCCCCGACCTGATATTGATGGATATTCAGCTATCTGATGCAACCTGCTTCTCGATTTTTAATGAAATAAGACTTGACCCCCTCTCCCGTATAATCTTTACAACAGCTTACGACGAATATGCTATCCGGGCCTTTAAGGTGAATAGCCTGGATTATCTTTTAAAGCCATTAGATGAGAAGCAATTAAATAATGCTTTTCTAAAGTTTGAGGAGCAGCGGAAGCTTGATCCTTCACCCCGCTATCTTTTTGATGATTCAGAACACTACCAGGAGATTATTGAATCTATACTAAAGGGTAAAACAGAATATAGAACCCGTTTTATGATTTCCGGTGTATGTGAGTATAAAAGACTCGACACCAAAAGCATAGCCTATATTTATAGTTCAAATAAATTAAGCCTTGCAGTTGATAAGCAAGGGAAAGAATATATCCTGGACTATAGCCTGGAAGAGCTGGAAAAAGAACTTAACCCACAGGACTTTTTTAGATTAAACAGGAAGGTTATTGTAAATATTGAAGCAATAGAAAAGATTAAAAATGAAACAGGAGGTAAACTTATTGTTACTACCAGTCCGGTATGTGATTTTGAGATTATCGTAAGCAGGCTTCGGGCTCCCGGGTTTAAGAAATGGATGGGTAAATAAAGCAATAATAGTGTTCCAGGAAAGAAACATAGCTAACCTTGCAGCTTTTGGTTCATATAAACCAGGGGTTTTAGTTGGTCGCATACTTGTGATTTCACTTATATCCATTTTATTGATTCACCTGGCCGGATTAATATCAGGGGAGCAAATCCTTGAAAAAGAAAGCAGAGGCCTGGTCTACCTGATTGCCTCACTAGCCTTTAACAGTGTGTCTGAAGCAAGCTTCCTTATAATGGTAATTTTTAATAATTCCAGGAAGCTGCGCTGGAATATTTTTATGCACGTAATTGCAATTGTTTCAGTAACCTTGCTACTGACATCTTTCTGGTTATCATTAGTCCAGAATATGTTTAAGGAAGTCGATATTTTTAATAATACCGTAACCCAGATAGTTATAATAGTTGGACTGCTCCTTCTGGTTATCCTGATACTGCTGGTAAAGGTTTCTAACCTGACAAAAGACTGGATGGAGAACAGGGAGGAGATAGACAGGTTAAAGCAGGCCAAACTGCAGGGTGACTATAATTCACTTAAAGACAGGCTGAATCCTCATTTTTTGTTTAATAACCTGAGTGTCCTAAAATCACTGATCCGTTATAACCCGGCCCTCGCAGAACTGTTTATTAAGAATTTCACAGATGTATATCGTTATGTGCTCAAAAGCCATGAAGAAGATACTGTTAATCTGCATGATGAACTGGAATTTCTGAGGTCTTATATTGCCCTTCACAAAGAACGAATAGGAGAGGGACTGGAGGTGGAGATTAATGTTCGGGAGGAAGAGATGGATAAGGAGATTGTACCGATGGCCCTACAACTGCTTGTCGAGAATGCCATAAAACACAATATAGCAAGTAAGTCCAGTCCATTGAAAATAGAGGTTTTTACAGAAGGGGATTACCTGGTGGTTGTTAATAACCTTAATAAAAAAGAAACGACATATTCAACACAAACAGGGATTAGTACCCTTGACTCCCGGTACAGACTATTATGTAATAAAGGCCTGGATATTAATACCAGCGACACACACTACCGGGCAGGTATACCATTATTATAAATTCTGGCTACAACCTAAGGCAGATAAACTACTTTGCCTGACTTATATATTCTCCCTTTCTTCAGCATGGCTTTTCAGGAAAAAAGCCGCAACCAATATCAGGATCAGCAGGAGCGACTGGTAAAGAAAAACATTCCTGTATCCCGACATATCAGCTACCCGGGCAATAACAACACCAATAAGCGATGCCCCTGTTAATTGTCCCAGGCTTATAAAGATAGTAAGCATGCCCTGCGTTACTGCCCGATCAACAGCCGAAGCTTCATTTAGCATAATATATCTCAGGGAGCTGCCGGAAAGCACAGATAGTCCCAGACCGATCAGAGCACCGGAAGAATAAAACAGAAGCCTGCTTTCCTCCACCCTGTGTAATAAAAAGAAACCTGCTCCGGCAAGCGTGATCCCCAGAATTATTATCAGACGCGATCCATATATATCTATCAGTCGGCCAAAAACAGGCGAGCCAATAGCTGTTGCCAGCACAAGTGGCACAAGCATAAAGCTGGCCTCCGAAGTACTTATTTTAAAGACCCCTACGGCAAAACTTGGTATAAAAACAAAGGACGATTGCAGGATTCCTGTTGCCATCGCAATTGTGCCGGCCAGAACAAACTGCCTGTTTTGAAGATAGGTGAGTTTAATTACAGGGTTCTGGGCACTTCGCTCAATAAAAAAGTTTATTACAAGCAAGGTGAGCGATGCCATAAGAAAGGGAAATACTTTTATCGAGAGCAGGCTGTGAAAGAAATTTTCTGATTCAAGGTGATTTATTCCGTAAGTAAAGGAGGCTAGAAGAAGGGCAAGCGTTAATAGTCCCTTCCAGTCGAAAAGCCCCGACTCCTGCACCTTTGTCTGGGGGAGGAATCTGTAACTTGCTACAATCAAAACAATGACTATTGGAATATTTATAAGAAATAAGGATGTCCACTCAAAATATTTAAGCAAAACCCCGGCAATAATAGGCCCGATAAGAAAAGCCAGACCAAATACAGCGCCTATCAAACCCAGTATCCTGCCTCTTCTTTCTTTTGGGAAAATATCTCCCACAACAGCTGAGGCAACCGGGAATATTCCGCTTGCCCCGAAGCCCTGTATGGCCCTTCCGGTTAAAAGCGAAGTGTAATCACCCGAGAATGAAACAACTACAGATCCCAGTCCGAAAAGCAAGAGCGAAAGGATATAAATATTTCTTCTCCCGTAGATATCGGATAAGCGGGCAAAGAATGATACCCCAACCAGGTTAAATAATACATAGATGGAAAATATCCAGCCCAGTAAACGTGGGTCGACATTAAGTGTTGTTTCAATAGAGGGAATAGCCGGTCCGACGATAGCAATATCAAGAGCCCCCATAAGAACTCCTGTAAACAGTATTGCCAGTATTGTTCTGTTTGAATACTTCTTCATTATTAATTATTCTCTATGTCAGGAGAATTATTTCGGGCGTAAAAGATAATCATTGAGAATGAATCACCCGCAAAGCTCTAACAAATTTTTCTAATTAATCTGTCTGCCGGGAGATCGGCCTGTACATCGATAAAGTTTTCTTGATTCTCATAATATTTCATTGTAAATTGTTGTACCAATTTATTAATTCGGTAATAATGAGAAAGATATTTGTTTTGTTAATTTGTTTGGTAACACCTCTTATTCTTTTATCACAGGAGAAAAGAGTGGCCCTGGTAATTGGCAATTCCAATTATGAGAATGGAGCTCCCCTGGCAAATCCCGAGAACGATGCTAAAGATATTGGTGAGAAGTTAAAAGCAGCCGGTTTCGATGTCAGTCAATACATTGACCTCAGTCAGTCAGAGATGAAAAAGGCAATTGATGAGTTTGGTCTTAAACTGAGTACGGCAGAGATTGGATTATTCTTTTATGCTGGCCATGGCATACAATCCAGGGGGCATAATTACCTGATTCCTGTTGACGCCATGTTAAGAACAGAAAATGACGTTGAATATAATTGTGTTGATGCCGGGAGAATTCTTGCAAAAATGGAGGATGCCAATACAAGAACCAATATTGTTATCCTTGATGCCTGCAGGGATAACCCCTTTGAAAGAAGCTGGAGCCGTAATTCAAAAGGTAACGGACTTGCTTATATGGATGCACCCGGTGGTTCATTAATAGCTTATTCTACAGGCCCGGGCAAAACAGCCTTAGACGGGTATAACAGAAACAGCCCCTTTACATCAGGGCTGCTTGAGTATATAAATACACCAAACCTTAATATTGAAGCTCTTTTTAAACTGGTCAGGATCAAAGTAATGAATAATACTGATGGAGAACAGGTGCCATGGGAGTCTACTTCATTAACCGGCGACTTTTATTTTAATGCAGACCAGGATAAAACCCAAACCCGACTGGCAGATATCCTGCCCGACTATAATGAGAATTTAATTGAACCACTTGATTACGAATCACAAAGACAGCAATTTGCCTCAGAAATAAGATCTGTTGTAATCCTTCCCTTTACAAACTATACCGGCGATGAAAGTAAGGTTTACCTGGCCTCAGGGATGCACGATGCACTTATAAGTGAACTCGGGCAACTGGGGTCAGTGAGAGTTATATCAAAGACTTCAACACTTCAGTATACGGATTTTGAAAAAACCATCCAGGAGATTGCTACAGATCTGAATGTTGACGGAGTAATAGAAACCTCCCTGATCGGCCTGGGAGAAAACCTGAGGATACAGGTTAAGCTCTACAGCGCCTTCCCTGAAGAGCAGATGTTGTGGTCGAAAGTCTTTACTTCAGATATGAGCGATATTCTGAATCTTTATAACAGGGTTACAAAGAATATTGCAGACGAAATACAGCTTTCTCTTACTCCCGAACAGGAACTTGACCTTAGAAAAACAGAGATAGTAAATCCTGAAGTCTACGATGCCTACCTTAGAAGTCAGCAGCTTCTGGCTGAAGGGAGCAAGGAATCGTTGCAGAAAGCCCTGGAATATTTAAACAGTGCTATCCTGAAAGAACCTGACTGGGCCCCTCTTTATTCGGGACTGGCAGATGTCTGGTTTTTTATACAACAGATGGGATATGAACCACCCTCTGTTGCCTCTCCTGAAATTTACAATAATCTCGATAAAGCACTTGAACTCGACCCGGACCTTTCAGAGGCGCACTATTATATTGCTATGATTGCTCATATGATAGAATGGGACTGGGAGAAGAGTGAGATGGAGTTTTTAAAGGCCCTGGCGATTAATCCCAACGACGCCCGGTCACGAATGTTATATGCCCAGTTATTATGTGTTCTTCAGAGAACTGATGAAGGCCTGGCACAGGGAAGACTGGCATATAATCTTGACCCCTTAAATCCCATGACAAAGATCTGGTATACAGCAGTATTGCTCAGTGCAGATGATTGTAAAACCGCCCTTGGCATTGCAGAGGAAATTACAGCTCTTGATCCGGGAAACATTATGGGCAATAATGGGATCCTGTTTGCTGCTTTTCGGTGCAAAGAATACAGTAAAGTAATTAAGGCAGACAGCCATATTCTTCCTTTATATAGCTTCAGCGAAGATGATATAAAGGAAATACAAATGATCTATAAAGAAGAGGGCTTTTTTAAGGCATATGAAGAAATATTGACACACCTGGAGGTCTTCGCTGAAAAATATCCCGTTTCGCCTTTTGAACTGGCATACAGATACCTTATGGCAGATAAGCCAGAAAAAGCAATTGACTGGCTTGAAAAGGGATATGAGCTACACGATCCGGTAATGACATACATAGGTACAACAATGTTTAATTTTGATCCCTTATTTGATAACCCCAGGTTTATCAGCATCGTTGAAAAAATGAAGCTGCCACTGCCCGGCAAAAAATAAGAAGGTCTAAAGTATCTTATTCACATACCATTCCTGTACAAAGCTCTGCCCCAATTACAGCCAGACGTTTTGCAATGGAGGTAACAGGGGCGGTCTGGATTTGTTTTTAATATTAAGTTTACATAAAAAATGAATTCGAGTTCAATAATATCATTGCAGGAAAGAGCTAAAGAGCTTCAGTGTTTATATGATATCGAAAAAATATTAAACATTGAAGCTATAAGCTTTGATGAGGTATTTGACGGGGTAATTAAGGCTATTCCCGGTGGCTGGCAATTTCCTCAGCTATGCTATGCCATAATTGAATATGAAAACAAACGATTCGTATTAAATAAGCGCGGGCAATCTGAGTGGTTCCAGGCTTCAGAGCTAATTGTCGACAATAACATTGTAGGTAAAATTATAGTATGTTATAGCGACAGGCCCGCCGGCGGGGATTGCTTCCTTCCGGAGGAGTATAAGCTGTTAAATACCATTGCAGGACGATTGAGCCAGTTTATTTTCTATGAAAAACTGAAAAGGACAATTGATCTTTTATCCCGGGCGGCATTAAATTATAAGGAAGACCAGTATCTTAAACCATTTAGTAATGAGCACTGGCAATGGCGCCTCAGGATGGTTCAAAACATAGCGGATAAAACCGATTTTGATTACTATGGCCTGAAAGCAATGTATATCATTGGCAGTACAAAGGAAGCAAACGCCGGTCCCGGAAGTGATATCGATCTGATGGTTCATTTTGTTGGCACAGAAGAACAGAAATGCCTGTTTAAGGCATGGATAGATGGATGGAACCACTCCTTAAGTGAATTTAACAGGCAAAAAACAGGATATAGCTTAAAAGAAGGAATTATTGACCTGCATATTATAAGCGATAAGGATATAGCACAAAAAAACAGTTTTGCAGTTATGATCGGAAACACAAATAATCCGGCACGCTTATTAAAGAAACTTGAGTAATATGAAATGCTTTTTTGTTTCGGATCTCCACGGAAGAATCGACAGGTATGAAAAATTATTAAGTCAGATAAAAGCTGATTTGCCCGATATATTATTTATAGGCGGTGATATCCTCCCGGGCTTTAGTTCAGTTACAGCTAATGAATATGGCGACTTTATAACTGACTACCTGACCACGGCATTTCAAAAGCTAAAATCAGAACTAAAAAAAAGATATCCTGAGGTATTTATTATCCTTGGAAATGATGATCCGAAAATTGAAGAGCAAAAGATTATTATCGGACAAAAACATGGCATCTGGCAATATATACATAACAGGAAAGTCGAACTGAACGATTATCATATTTATGGTTATGCAAATATTCCTCCCACACCTTTTCAATTAAAAGACTGGGAGAGGTATGATGTGTCGCGATACGTTGATCCAGGTTGTATACACCCTACAGAAGGAAGAAGAAGCGTTGAAGAAAAAATCGATATAGAGTATTCCACTATTTACGATGATTTGCAGACCCTGACCGATGATGATTCTCTGAACAGGGCTGTGTTTTTATTTCATTCACCACCATATAAAACCAAACTCGACAGGGCCGACCTTGACGGTCAGTTTGTTGATCATGTTCCCCTTGATGTTCATGTCGGCAGCATTGCTATTGAACGTTTTATAAAAGAGAGGCAACCAATGTTAACCCTGCATGGCCATATCCACGAATCTTCACGAATAACCGGCAGCTGGGCCGACAAATCGGGTGATACCTTTATGTTCTCGGCAGCCTGTGAATTTCCAGATCTGTCAATTATTAAGTTTGACCTGGATCGTCTCGACAGGGCAGAGAGGCTAATGCTTTAGTGACGGGCTCGGCTGCGACTCCTTTCTATGTATCAGAAAGGAGCCCTGCAAGCTTAAGCATTATACTTTTAATTTTCACCGGTGAGACATTTACGGCTTTTTCTTTGCCAGCAGGGCGGCTGCTGTCAGTCCACTTATTCCGGCACCAATAACAATCACATCTGATCGGGAAATACTCATTTCACTCTTTTTTATAGCTGAATAAAGTAATAAATAATTATTAATACAAGATTTATAGATTCTGACTATAATGCCAACAGTAAAATTTAAAGAGGATTATTATGACAGACATAATAAAGGGCTGTCTGTTCCAGATCCTTTTCTCTTGTTTTTTCAACACAAAACTATAAAACGACCCTGTTGTCATTTAATATTAATTTTATATCTTTGTTGCACAAAACTATCAACTATGATTTTATCAAAAAGTACCGAATATGCAATCAGGGCGCTAATATTTGTACAGATGCAAAACATAGCGGAGAAACGGCCTGGGGTAACAGAAATAGCAAATGGGATTGAAGCACCCGTGGCTTTTACGGCAAAAATATTACATCTTCTTACCACGCATAGATTATTATACTCTCTTAAGGGTAAGGGCGGGGGTTTTTATTTTCCCGATAACCATACAGACCTGACTGTTTATGATGTTATTCTTACTATAGAAGGAGGCGGTATATTTACTGAATGCGCAATCGGACTGAAGAGCTGTTCGGACAAAAATCCCTGTCCGATACACAAGGAATACGAAAAGGTTCGGGAACAGTTCTTAAGTATGAGCAAAAAGCAGACTATTTTTTTGATGGCACAAAAAACAGTAAATGGCGAGGCGGTTTTAAATCGTTTAAATTCTCCAAATGTTTAATTTGAGATATTTCAAAACATCTTAATGAGCAAATTAACACGACTATATAAGAAGCTGCATAAATGGCCGGCACTGATCATTGCATTTATCCTTTTATACTATGGTATCTCGGGGATTCTGATGAACCATCGGGAGCTGATCTCAGCAATAGATATTAGCCGTAAGCTGCTTCCCCGGAAGTATCATATAGAAAACTGGACAAATGGTGCTTTAAAAAGTACATTGATAATCAATCCTGACAGCATACTTGCTTTTGGGAATATTGGAGTCTGGGTTACTGACTCATACTATCAGAAATACAATTCCCTGAATTCCGGATTTAAAAATGGTATGGATAACCGCAAGATTTATGATGTCCATCTAACAAACGACGGAAATCTTTATGCGGCCACCCACTTTGGTCTTTACTCTTTTGATCCTGATAAAAAAAAGTGGACGCAACTGCCTCTGGATGTGAACAATAAAAGATTTGTGGCAATCGAAAGCATAGGCGATACGCTTTATGCCCTTAACAGGTCATACCTGTTTAAAGGGCTTTCTGAGGGAAGTAAAACATCCTTCAATAAAATAGAACTACCTCCTTATTCCGGCTTTAATGACAAGGTAGGATTATTTGAAACAATCTGGCAAATTCATTCAGGTGAGATTTTTGGAATACCGGGTAAAATATATGTTGATATTCTGGGTTTACTTACCATATTTATATCCCTTAGCGGGATAATATATTTTTTCTTTCCCAGGTGGATAAAACGAAGGAAAAAGCGAAATACAGGGTCGGGAAGAATTATTGAAATCAACAGATGGTCCTTAAGATGGCACAACCGTATTGGAGCCTGGGTCTTTGCATTTCTTGCAATTCTCTTTTTTACAGGGATGTTCCTTCGCCCACCCCTCCTTATTGCCATTGCCAGTGCAAAAATTAAGGCGCTGCCATATACTCATCTCGACCAGGCAAATCCCTGGTACGATAAAATGCGGGGTCTATTATACGATAAGGAGAAAGATATTCTGCTCTTATCTGCATCCGAAGGGATGTTTTATATGAGTGCCGCCGATCTTCAGCCAATAAAGTATAGCTATCAGCCACCGGTCAGTGTTATGGGCATAAATACGTTTGAAAAAATAAATGAACTTGAATATATGATAGGTTCATTCAGTGGCTTGTTCAGATGGAACCCTGAAGGCCCGGTGGTATATAATATAATAAACGGACAAATATATAATGAGTCGGGCGGAGGAAGACCTGTCGGAGACATAAAAGTTTCGGGCACCTTCTATGATCACAGGGGAGGGCTTCTCCTTGTCGACTATGATAATGGGGTAATTCATGTTAATAATACCGAACTTCACTTTCCGCCCATGCCCGAAAACATATTAGACGTTTCAGGCATATCACTCTGGAATTTGGCTCTTGAATTCCATACAGGAAGAATCTTCGAACCCTTGCTCGGGGTTTTCTATGTGCTTCTTGTACCCCTTACGGGACTTACAGCCTTTATAGTAGTAATAAGTGGTTATCTGCTCTGGAGAAAAAGATTCAGATCGAAAGCCAGGAAATAAGTTAAACCTAATATTAATAAATTGATGCTATGGTAACAAAAACATTTTTATCAGAACCAGTAAAAGAAACTCCACATGGTGTGGATGTAAGACAATTATATAACGATGCTTCGGCTCAGATTATGCACATTAGCCTGAAACCGGGAGAAAGCCTTAAGGCACATAAAACGCCGGTTGATGTTGTTTTTTACATATTGGAGGGAGAACCCACAATCCATATTGGTGATGAAAGTCTTCACCAGCGAAAAGACACACTTATCGAAAGTCCGGCCAATATTACTCATTATATAAGCAATGAAAGCGGTGAGGGGGCTAGAATACTGGTTATTAAGGCACCCAGACCTGAAAACAAAACTAAAATATTGTAAATACTAAAGTATATGAGCGAGTTAATTAATAATTCCAGATACCGTAAGGATCGTTTAAAAGAATTGATTCTGAAGCTTCACGATGGAGAAGACCCGGACCAGGTCAGGAAGGAATTGACCGACACCTTGAAGACTGTACCCTACTCTGAGGTAGTAGAAGTAGAGCAGGAATTGATAAGCGAAGGCCTGCCTGAATCAGAGGTTCTGAGATTATGTGATATACATGGAGAAGTTCTCGAGGGACATGTTGATCAGACAGGGTCGAAGGAAGAGCCAGAGGGGCATCCGATGGACGTGTTTAAGAAAGAAAACCTGGAGCTGAAAAAGGTTACCGCAAAAACCAGGGATCTTCTGGATTCGGTTTTAAAGGTTCCTGAAGAGACATTCGATAAGATCAGAAATGTTCTCCTGTCCTGCTTCAACGACCTTATGGATGTTGATAAGCATTACCAGCGTAAGGAATACCTGATGTTCCCCTACCTGGAGAAGAAAGAGATTACAGGACCACCGAAAGTGATGTGGGGAAAACATGACGAGATCAGGGACCAGTTAAAAGGCTGCATTGCTCTTCTGAAAGAGCCCGAATTAAGCAGGAACGACCTTGTGGAATCATTGGATCTGCTCTTTTACCCCATTATAAAGGCACTGGATGACATGGTACAAAAGGAAGAGGAAATCCTGTTCCCGATGGCAATGGACATGATCACGGAGGAAGATTGGTGGAATATTCACCAGCAAACACTTGAATTCGGATTTACACTGTATGACCCACAGGTAGAATGGAAGCCTGTAGGGTTTGAGCTTTTATCTGAAACAGCAACTACAACAAGTGGAGACGGCTCCATTCAGTTGCCATCGGGCAGTTTTACTTCCAGGGAAATTATGGCCATTCTTAATACCCTGCCCGTGGATATGACCTTTGTTGATAAGGATGACAAGGTTAAATATTTCAGCCAGGGATCACACAGAATATTTCCCAGGAGCCGGTCCATCATCAACAGGGATGTCAGGTTATGCCATCCTCCTGGAAGTGTTGATATAGTGGAAAAAATTCTTGAAGATTTTAAATCAGGGAAGGCTTCGCACGCTCCTTTCTGGATTCAGATGAAGGGTAAATTTATTCTAATTGAGTATTATGCACTCAGGGATGAAAAGGGAGAATATCTCGGAACACTCGAAGTCTCACAGGATATCACAGAAGCAAGATCTCTTGAAGGAGAACAACGTATTTTATCTTACGGAAAAGAAAAGGAGGAATAATATGGAAGCATTTCTTATTACACCCAGAACGAAAATCCATGATTTACTGGAGGCCTGTCCTGAACTTGAGGAGACACTGATAAAGGCTGCCCCTCAGTTTAAAAAGCTGAAGAATCCTCTGTTGAGAAAGACCATCGCTCGAGTTACTTCTCTCAGCCAGGCAGCCTTAATAGGTAACCTTAAAGTCGAAGAGCTTATCAATACACTTAGGGAGGCAGCCGGACAGCAACTACAGGAAAGCTATGCCGAAGAAGAAAGATCATATAATTCTGAAGTTCCGGACTGGTTTTCTCCTGATGCTGTTAAAGGCAATATTGATATCAGCTCTATGCTTAATGCAGGCGAACAACCTGTCCACGAAGTATTATCTGCCATAAAGAAAATGAATGAGGGACAGATACTGGAAATAAATTCACCTTTTATCCCTGCACCACTTATTGATAAGGCTATAGGCCTGGGCTATTCTTACTGGATCAGTGAGGTGGCTGATGATGAATTCATTGTTTATCTCAAAAAACAGTAACTCAGCATGTCAGAATTTACAGATAAACAGAGTCAGAGGATATCAAGGCTTATTGAGCTTTCAGATCTTATTCTGAAAACCGGAAATGCCAGGGGATTTATTCTGGAAAATAAGGATTTTATTGCTTCAGTTTTACCTTCTGATTTTATTTTTCTCTTTGACGAACTGATGAGGCAGGGTCATAAGATGGAAGATATGAAAAGCCTGTCCAATAAGATCCTGAATATATTTCACAACACACTTTCTGATTTCAAGCATCTGAAACCAGCTCCCGGCTCTTTCCTTAATATAATGGAACAGAATAATCGCGAAATGGAAAAGGTTCTTAAAAGCATTCGTCCGGTCTACAAATCCTTTATTAAAAATCCCGCCAGCACTTCCATTAGAAAAAAACTCCTTCAGCATTTCGAAAGACTGCAAAAATATACAGACTATTATGTAATTAAAGAAAATGTCTTATTCCCCGTCATAGAGAAAAGTTTACCTGAGCACAGGTGCCTTCATATAATGTGGTCATTTCATGATGATATAAGAAGGAGCATAAAATCCATTCTGGAACAATTGGACGACCAGATAAACGATCAAAAAGTATTTAACAGATGTGTAGGTGATGTCTTTTTTAATATGCTGGCCATTAAGTTCCGTGAAGAGAAAATACTTTTTCCGTATATCATGTCCACGGTTGATAAAGATGAACTTGAAATGATGAATCAAGAGGCTCTGGAACCTGGATTTCCATATATTCAGCCAGAACATAAACAAATGTCTGTGCTTAAGACAGGCTTAGATAAGACTCTTTTGGATCTTGGCACAGGCGCACTTGAACCCGAACAAATCAAACTGATATTCAATCATCTTCCGGTTGATATTACCTATGTGGATGAGCATGATACAGTGCAATTTTTTTCTGAACCAAAGGAAAGGATCTTCCCGAGAACAAAGGCCATTGTGGGCCGTAATGTTCATAACTGCCATCCCCCTGAAAGCATTCATGTTGTAGAAAAAATTATTCAATCATTCAGAAAGGGAGAGAAGGACAATGCCTCTTTCTGGATTAATATAAAGGGAAAGTACATCCTGATACAATATTTTGCTGTCAGAAATAAGAATAATGAGTATAAGGGAGTAATTGAAGTAAGCCAGGATGTTTCTGAAATTAAGATGATTAAAGGCGAGAAGAGATTGCTTGACTGGTAAAGAATTAAAACAGGACCATTTCATTACCTTTGTAACGGTATAATTTAAAAAAGTAATGAATTTCAGCAAAACAACATCCTATGCAATTACTGTCCTGAATTTTCTTGGGAAACATCCCGGCAAACGCTATTCTGCCAGGGCCCTGAATGAGCTCCTTGATATACCATGGCAATACCTGCGCCAGCTGCTTACAACACTTTCAAAGGAAGGTTTTATCGACAGTGTCCAGGGACGAAATGGAGGTTTTTCAATAGCCCGGGACCCTTCTGAAATATCAATAGCAAGCATCGTTGAAGCCACAGAGGGGATGAGTGTTTTTAATACCTGCATAATGGGATTCAGGGAATGCCCCTTTGAGGTGAAATGTGCCATGCATGAAACCTGGGAAGAAACCAGGGCAAATATAATTAAAGTACTAAAAACCACCACTCTGGATAAGTTCAGGGATCTGGATTAGGAGAATTATTTTTTGAAAATATATGCGATGACGGTGTCGCATATTAAGAAATTATATGCTACATTTGTATCGCAGTTAAATCTAATTTCAATAATAAGCTAAAAAGGAGGTAATTATGGTTGATACAGAACTTGTAATAAAGGGTCAGACCATTGCATACACACTGTATTGTGCTGTCATCATACTTGTGATGCTCTGGATTGCTACAAGGTTAACGAAAAAAGGTAAGGGCGAAAGCAAGGTAAAGCCTGCTCTCTTTTATACTTTCGTCACTTTTCTGGCTGTTTTGGGTGTGTCTTTGCATATCATCACCTATAACACAATTCCCTGGTCTGAAATGGATCTGAACCGGCACGAAATAACAGCCGACAAAACATTTAACATTACCGTGGCCAATCATAAATTTATTCTGCCCGAGGAGGAAATGATAATCAATACCGGTGATATTGTTGTGTTTGATGTTACTTCCCACGATCTTACCTATGGCTTTGGATTATTCAGGCAGGATAATTCCATGTTATTCCAGATGCAGGTGGTTCCCGGCCACAAAAATGATATTATGTGGCGTTTTGTAAATCCCGGAGTGTATACTATCAGGTCTACAGAATATTCTGGGCCGAAAGGGGTGGCCATGATTGAAGAAGATGTGGTAAAAGTAGTTGGAGAACCTCTGGAAAAAGAAAAATAATCCCGTAATCCTAAAAAAATAATCATATGAATTTCAAGGAAACACTTATAAACGGGGAACAGGGCTTATTTAAAGCAGAATCCCTTACTGCAATGCAGAAGCTTACCCTTCGCTTTGTCGTGGTTGGACTGGTATATTATCTTTTCGTGCTTGTTGAGGGTATGATAATGAGAGTTTATGAAGTTGAACAGGTGAGTATGTTCACTGATAAGCAATTCTTTGCCATTTTAACAGCCCATCCCCTGGTTGGGATATTCGGATCGACCTATGCTATAGTAATGGGTGCATTTTTGTTTCTGGTGCCATATCTGATGAAAAAACCCCTGTACAGCATGAAACTGGCGCACTGGAACTGGATTCTTCTTACTGCCGGTACCTTTATTTTCTGGTTTGCCGGATTCGTATCACATTATTCTCCCCTCTATACCCTCTACTGGCCCCTGCCGGCAGATTTTACACAATTTGATCCTCTTGGCGGAACATTTTTTGTGCTTGGGATTGCAATTCTGATGGTTGGAGCCTTATTCTTTATCATAAATATTTTTAAAACAATAAGCTATACCCCCGAGGGTTGGGAAAAACAACCTGCAGGAAAGCTACTGGGATCTGCTCTGGGTACATCAGGCCTGGCTAATCTTTTCAGGAAAAAGAAAGAAAGAAAAGATCATCTTGTTTCATTGCCGGTTGCGGCTATTGCACGCGGAACGGTCGACATGGCCCTGAATACCGGTATTATACTGTTTACCGGGGTTCTTATTCTGATATATATGATAGGCCATCTTATCGGCCACAGTCTTGATAACACTGCAGTTGATGCCCTTTTATACAAAAACTGGTTCTGGTGGGGACTTGACCTTATTGCGGACGGACTGGTATTGATATTTGTAGCCGGAACCTGGTACCTGCTGGCAACAATGATTACCGGCAAGAAACTCTTTATGCAGAATATTGCAAGGGCAGCACTGCTGGTTGAACTTATTGTCTCCTGGACGGTCTGGTCACATCATTTGCTCTCCGACCAGGCTCAGCCCGGATTCCTTAAAGTACTGTCGGGCGAAATGGTAACAGCCTTTGAACTGATCACTCAGGGACTGGCATTCTTTATTACGCTGGCAACACTCTGGGCCGCACGTCCCCTAAAGATGACTAACGAACTAAAATTCCTACTGGGAGGATTGCTTGGCTTTGCTCTTGCTGTTCCGGCAGGTATTATGCAGGCAGATGTTGGTCTGAACAGGATACTTCATAACACCCAGTGGGTAGTTGGCCCTCATGTTCATGTGGCCATCCTTGTAGGACTTACAATGACCCTCTATGCTGCCATTTATATCTTGCTGCCCATTCTTACCAATGGGGCTAAATTATATAGCCAGAAACTGGCTAATATACATTTCTGGCTGCACCTTGCCGGCGGAATCGGAATGGGTGCATTTATGGGAATGGCCGGGTTGAAGGGAATGCTCAGACGCACCCTGTATTTTGACGGCGAATACGATCTCTATATGATTCTTGCCATGATATGCGGCGCACTTCTGTTGATAGCCTTCCTTGTATTTTTTATAAATATCGTTATGACCATTGGACTAAAAGGTCTTCTGGGTATATTTAAGGCAACTAAAAACAAGGACCTGAAACTTGTGCCCGACGCTTGAAAAATAATTAGATAATGCTTTTTGAGAGGCGGCAAAACTTGTCGCCTCTTTTTGTTTTTACAGGCTCGAAAAGCGCCGCATGACCCCCCAGGCTGGTAATGCTGTTCAAGCAATTTTACCTTTAAGCCACTCTTTGCCAGGAGGGCGGCCGCTGTCAATCCGCTTATTCCTGCACCAATAACAATTACATCTGATCTGGGATCACTCATTTTAAAAACTGAATAGCCTTCCTAAATCTATAAAGAATTATTTACTTTTTCCTTATGATATAATCCCGGGTTTCTTTCCAGGGAGGACCCAGTCTGTAGTAGTGGGCTCGAATGCGACCCCTGATTATGAGTGTTATTTTTTCGATATCTTATTTACTTTTCAAAAAATCAATCATTTGGTTTACAATCGACATTAACAGAAGTTTATGCTTTTAAACCGGTATAATTAACTGTTCATCTAATGTAAGATATTTCCCTGCTTTACATGGATTTGTAGAGATACAGGCTCAGTAACTGACGGTGTTCTTATAACTATCCGTTTGATAGATTTAATGATATTCAGTGTTTTTCTTAAAACTATTTTGGGGCCAATAGTAGCTGCAAGATGCTTAGGTTCTGCATCGACATGTTGAATAATATCTTCAATTTTCAATCATGATTTTTGCTATAAAGAGTCTTTTTGCTAGTTTCGGGCTTATTTTGCCTGACCAGGGAAAGGCATGAAAGAATATGATAGCGTATAAATTTTAAAATTAGCAGAAATGACTACTGATTACACCAATCCGGAACTGGATAAAAATGGCGGGGAAGAGGAAGCCAGGCCTCTAAAGCCAGGAATACTTTCAATTTTATTTTCTTTTATTAATTCAGCCATAATATTAACAATTGGATTGATATTTACAGTAAGCGCCCTGGGGATAGATACTTCTGGCAATATTCTGCCAAAGCAATTTTATCAGAGCGGATTTTTCTGGGTGCTGGCAATTGTTGCCTCTTTAGGTGTTTTAGCAAGAGAAGGGTTTGCTGATATACGTATTGGCAGCAAAAGTTCTTCCGGTAAATTCAGGGAGTCAATGGATATGACCGATCAGATGGGAGCCGGTTGCATGTCAATGCTACAACCATTCGCAGTAGGAGCCGGATTGGCGCTAATACCTTATTATCTTTTATATTGGCTGGCAGGAATGACCATAAAGGCTTTTCCATATATTTTAGTTGCTTTGATTGGAGTTATTGCTATCACTCTGGTTGTCTTTTTTATCCTGCTGATACCAAAAACCGGGAGTAGAGGAATACGTATAGCCTATCATTTGATCATATTTGTTATTTCTGGTGGAATATTGATGTTGGTACTACCCAGGGTATCTCAAACAGAGGCCTTTATGAAAATCTCCGGAACCTATGATGAAAGGGTTGAGAATTACTACCTGGCCGGAGAATTGGAACTTGTTAAAGGAGGAAAATTTATGATGGGAAGTAACGATGAATATATGCCTGAAAATGTGAGACCTGTTCATGAGGTTGAGCTTTCTGATTATTATCTTGGCAAATATGAAGTTACATTAAAACAGTTTTATGATTTTATTGAAGATTCGGACTATATAACTACGGCAGAAAAAAGGAGATATAGTTATATCTTTAATGATGAGTCGTTTGTAAAAAGGAATGGTGTGGATTGGAGGTTTGATGGCAGGGGAGATACAACATATTATTCCTGGGCGAAAGAAGAGTACCCGGTGGTTCATGTTTCCAGAGATGATGCGTTTGCCTATTGTGAATGGTTATCTGAAAAAACAGGTCAAAAATATCGTCTGCCAACTGAAGCCGAATGGGAGTATGCTGCCCGCGATGGGAAAAAAGATAAGGGAAGAATATATAGCGGATCGAATAATAATAAAAAGGTTGCATGGTACGAAGGCTCTAAGGGAAGAAAGAGCTTGAGGCCACATAAGATTGGCAATAAAAAGAAGAGCAAACTGGGGTTTTATGATATGAGTGGTAATGTAAGAGAGTTATGTTCTGATTATTTTGGTTCCTATACAGATTCAGAATTGCAGGTTAATCCTACCGGGCCTGAAAAAGGATCCTTTCTGTCTGTAAGAGGAGGAGGATATAATAGTACTTTTCGTCAGATAAGGGTTTATGCCAGGGATTCAATTCCAACGATGAATACCTATGGTGATCTGGGATTTAGAATTGTCAGGGAAATAGGAGAAGAGCCTCAGGTATATAAGATTTTATTCGATGCTTTTTTTGGTAAAAAGAACAAAGAATCATCTGAGGCAAAAAAAGAAGATGACCCGGTGTTAGAATAATAAATAGCCCGGCAGGCCCAGCTGGGCTTCCGCCTTCGCCTGGGCTACGTCGGACATGCTTCTCGCCCTCGAATGCGACCCCCTGATTATGAGAGTTATTTTTGTGTAAAATATTCTATTGTTTTACATGGATTTGCATAGATGCTGGCAAAAAAACTGGTACTAATTATTGGGATGTAAATTTTAGTAAGGGGGTCAAACTGGTCTGTTTTTTTATAAACCAGTTCATTTAGAAGTGCCCATATTTAAGGGGTTTATTGAGAAATAACAGACTTAATTCGATCAATATTCTTAATTGAAATAACAGAAATATTTGTATCAAGTATATAATCCTTCTCTCCCGGATATATTATCCACAAATGTTCTATCTCGAGGTCAGTTATACAGGCATGCAATGATTTTGTTTTCTTCGGAGCATCCTGAAATTTTATTTCTATACCCCAGTTTTTGCCGTTTTTCAAAAAAAACAAATCCAATTCAGCTCCGGAATGTGTTGCGTAAAAATAAATTTCTTCATCACTCAGTTCCAAAATACGAATGCAGTTGAACATGGTGAAAGTTTCCCAGGACGATCCCAGTTTATTGTGATTAATAAGCTGCTTAGTTGTATTTAACGAGAGCAATGAATGAAAGATACCTGTGTCATTAAAGTATAGCTTTGGACTTTTTACAAGACGTTTACCTATATTTTTGAAATAAGGTCTTAGAAGTCTGATCATAAATGTTCCTTCTAGCAATTCTATATAATTTCTTGCTGTTGTATCAGAGATTCCAAATGACCTGGATAATTCTGAAAAATTGATAATTTGACCATTGTAATTACTAAGCATCATCCAGAATCGACGAAGGGTATGTGCAGGAATACTTATGCCCAATTGAGGGATATCACGTTCCAAGAATGTAGTAATAAAATTATCTCGCCAAAGCATGCTTGCTTCTTCGTTTTCAGCAAGGTAAGACCTGGGAAATCCTCCTCTTAGCCATAGTTTATCAATATTTTCAATTCCAGTTTCTTCAATATTAAATCCATGCAAATAATGATATGCAATTCGTCCTGCCAAAGTCTCGCTGCTTTGTCTGATCAATTCCCTGGAAGCACTTCCAAGTATAACATAGTTTTGCTTTGGATTTGAATCAATTAAATATCTTAAAACTGGAAAGAGATCTGATTTTCTTTGTATTTCATCAATAACAATTGTCCCGTCTAATTTACCAAGGGTAAGTGCCGGGTTTTCCAAGGCGGTTAAATCAGCTGGGTTTTCAAGATCGAAATAATGTTGGGCATTCAATTGTTTTGCCAGGGTCGTTTTTCCTGTTTGCCGGGCACCCAACAGGGCAGTTACTGGAAATATTGATTGTAATTTTTTAACTTGATCTATGTCTCTTTTTCTTGTTATCATATAACAAATGTACAACATTATCCTTGAAATTTCCAATCACCGATTTGAATTTTCAATGATGGTGGGAATTAGGCAATATTAGACTGTTACACCCTGGAGATTTCAGTGGCAAAAAGCGCCTCAAACCGGAGTAAAGAAAGCATCCCATTCCAGGAAGGGCTGAGCTGGAAAAGCCGGAGACATTGACCACCTTTGTCCGGATTGCCGGACTACTGTGGGCAGGGCAGACTGCCGCGGAGGCTTCGAGGCCAGCGCTTTGAATGGTGCCCAAGTATAATGACTAGTAAAAATGCCTTTTTGCAAAAGCTCTTCCGGAGCCTTTTTTTAGATACCGTTCAAAGTCGTATGCTTTATATTTATTCGTAAATGCAATATATGTTATGAGATTAACCGGCAAGATTCTTTTTGTAGCATCAACTTGCCCTGCATTATGTCTTTTTATTCGGTCTTCAAGGTTATTTGTGCAGCCAGTGTACAATTTATCATATTTACATTTCAATATATACACATACCAAAATTGTGTTTCCGGTGGGCATTGCCCGCCGAAGCCCGCATTTTCCATAATAAAAGTGTTTACAGCTAGAGGAGAATAAAGATAATAAAAAAAGCCCGCCGTCGCTAAAGCTATGGCGGGCGAAGGTGGGCCCAGCTGGGCTCAGGACCGAGCGTCAATAAAATGTCCGGGGGACATTTT
>CAZWLP010000003.1:0-22054 GCA_964634565.1 uncultured Rikenellaceae bacterium
GCTCTTAGCAATCGGTAAAATTAGCAATAATTTTGATATGACTTCTTTAACTTTTTTTGTTATTAACTCCTGGCCGGGCATATCTTCCTGTGTATATACCAGCATTAATATAAGCTGTATATTATTTTGATCCAGCCCCTTGTAAAGGGTATGCTTGTTGAGACGCCAGGCTTCTTTAATAAGCCTTTTAATTCTGTTTCTGTCGACAGCTTTTTTAAATAATCTTTTAGAAACAGATACTGCTACCCGGGCAGGAACAGGCATCCTGGTATCGCTTACCTTCCAGAATACCCTGAAGGGATACAGAGTAAATGCCTGACCCCTGTCAAAAAGATCGGCGATTGCCTTTTTGCCGGAAAGCCTTTCTTCTTTATGAAATGTATAAGAAACAGTCATTTATTTCCCTCCTGATCTGGGGCAAAAGTAATAAATATTAATGATAGCCTTGCAGCTTACGGGCCATGGCCATATCTGCTAAGTCCTGAATACAGTGGTTTTTATTTAGCTTTTTTAGTCTCCCTGATAAAGCTGTCGAGCGCCATTGTCATCGAGGGTGATTTTTGTGTAGGAGCGTCAATATCCAATCGAAGATTCAGGCATTTAATTGCTTCAGCGGTTGTAGGACCGAATGCTGCTATAAGGGTGTTATTTTGTTTGAAATCGGGAAAGTTTTCCATAAGTGATTTCGGCCCTGAGGGACTGTAAAATACAAGAATATCGTAATATACATCAGCAAGATCAGACAGGTCGGCGCTGACGGTCTTATACATATTACCAATCCTGTAATTAATATTATTTTTATCGAGAAGCTCCGGTATTTCAGCTTTATGTGGAATTGAAAGAGGCACAAAGAAATTATCGTCCTTGTGTTTATTTATAATTGTCACCAGCTCATTGAATTTAGCCTTGCCATGGAATATCTTCCTTTTTCTGTATACAATATATTTTTGCAGATAGAATGCAACATTCTCTGTTACGCAAAAATATTTCATTGTATCAGGAATGGCCAGCCTTAGCTCTTCAGCAATTCTGAAATAGTGATCAATAGCTGTTTTACTGGTAAATATTACAGCCGTATAATCAAGCAGGTTGATTTTTTGCTGACGAAATTCTTTTGCTGTAACGCCAACAACCTCAATGAATGGCCTGAAATCAACCTTAAGGTTGTATTTTCTGGCAAGCTCATAATAAGGAGACTTGGGGTTCTGGGGTTCCGGCTGTGATACTAAAATACTCTTGATCTTCAATTTGCCAATTATTTAGTTTCTTAATCCGTTCCGTTTTCTCTAGACAGCCCCTGCGAGGTATTTTATAAATACCAGAATAGGGATAAATTCCAGTGCGCAAAGATACAAAATGAAATATAATAATGAAACTCCCCTTTTTATAAAAACAGAAGCAAGCCGTAAAACCCTGATAATTAAAAGGTTGCCAATAAGGGCAAATGATATAATATAGAGTATTATATCCGGGATGCTATCAAAAAAGGGTATAAAAAAATTGATTAAAAGCAGTGGGATGCCTAAAAACTTATATAATTGTAATATATTAAATGCATATTCATTAAAAACATCTCGGGTACCGGTAAGGGCGCCAATAAAAAATATAAGAAGAAATCTGAGTCCGGCAGAAAGCACAATTATAGCCAGATTTAAAAACCATAGTGCTGTTCCTTCGAGAGAAAAGAAGTATAAATCATAATATACTTCAAGAAAATAACCCAATGTTGAAAGACCTATTGCAGCATTAACAGCCAGGAGGGTATTTCCAATCTGGCTGCCGTGGCTGCGGTTTCTGTATGCATTTGATGCAAGGCGGTTACTGTAAACTATTCTGCCAAGACTGCCTGCAGGAAATTTCTCAACAGATATTACAATGGCGTACAAAACGAGAGGTAAAATAATTGCAAACATCATCCAGTCTGTTTCCCAGACCTCTTTTGTCCGAACAATTCCCTGCAGGTTCTGCATTGCAGCGACAGGGGTGTTTGTGTTTAATGCCATCATAAATTTATATAACTGATGGTTTAAAAGTAGTTTGCCTCCCTGCCCTCTATTGCGTTAAGCAGGTCGTTTGCAAGTCTGCTGGCTCCAATTCTGAACAGATCCGGAATAAGCCAGCTTTTGCCAAGAACAGTTTCAACTATAGAATAATAAAGCAGTGCATCTTTTTTTGTTGAAATACCTCCGGCCGGTTTAAAACCGACCTCCTTGTTCGAGCTGGCGAAAAAATCCTTAATAGCATTACACATTACCCATGCAGCTACAGGAGTTGCAGATATAGAAGCTTTTCCGGTGGATGTTTTAATAAAATCAGCTCCGGCCTGCATTGCCAGAATAGAAGCAGAATAAATTATTTCTGGTTTATCAAGGATCCCGGTTTCAAGTATTACTTTAAGGTGAGTACAGCCGATGGTGTCTTTTATCGCTCTTATTTCATCCTCTACCACCTTATAGTTACCAGCCATAAACTCACCCAGGGATATTACAATATCTATTTCATCTGCTCCTTTATCCAGAACCCTTTTACATTCATCAATTTTATTTTCAATAAAGGTTTGCGAAGACGGGAAGGATCCGGCCACCGAGACGATGTTTACATCTTCTATTTCAAGAGATTGTTTAATTGTGGGGACAAAGCGTGGAAAGACGCATATTCCCGCAACATGGTTAAGATCGGGGAAAATAAAAGGGAAGCTGTTTACCTTATCGACTATCGATCTTATCGAACTTTCGTTATCTGTTGAATTAAGAGATGTAAGGTCAAGAAAACTTAATATCTTTCTGTATATCTCGTGAGATCCCATTAGCTTTATTTCTCCGATCTCCCTGCTTATCTCTTCAGCACCAACACCCTTATATTTATTTGTCATAAGTCTGTATTTTGAAAATTTCTTCCTGCAAAAGTACTTATTATCGGAGCAAAAAGTAATTACTTATATCATTTTGAATAATCCGTGTCTGTATTTTTCAGTTCTGGATTGTTTTTATGTCTTAAACCGTCTCTTGTCTCTCGCTTGATCAGTCCTTTTTGTAATTCTTCCGACAGGTCAATATTGGTCTGGTTGGCGAGGCATATCAGAACGAAAAGGACATCTGCCAGTTCTTCTCCAAGGCTATCTTTTTTTTCTCCCTCCTTAAAAGACTGTTCTCCATACAGGCGGGATATTATCCTTGCCAGCTCGCCAACCTCTTCTGTCAGAATTGCCATATTTGTTAATTCGTTAAAGTATCTGACTCCTGTTGTATTTATCCAGGTATCTACCTTTTCCTGAGCTTCCTTAATTGTCATAGTTGTCTGGGTTTATTAAGGTTTTTATTTCTGGCCAGCGAAGCAAAGATCGCAGGTACACAAATAATAGAAAATATAATTAATCCTGTTTTTATTGTTTTAAGTAATTCAGGATAGTTTTGCGGAGCAATTTTTTGCTGACCGATAAATAAAGCGATTAGCATCATTGCAAGACCAAGGCTGAAAGTTTGCCCTATCATTCGCATCATACCGAGCATACCGCTCGCTACCCCGAGGTGCTTTTTCTCCACAGAGCTCATAATAGCATTGGAGTTAGGACTGCTGAACAGGGCATATCCTATTCCATTAAATAAAAGAATAGAAATTATATATGTGATACTTGTTGTCTGGTTGATAAAAGTAAGGGCAAAAATTCCAATAGATGTCATTCCTATACCTACACTGGCAATATATCCCGGATTAATACGGTCAGATAACTTGCCTGCAGGGATTGAGAAGATGGCCATCATTACAGGTTGGGACATAAGTATCAGCCCTGCTGTTTTTGCATCAAAGCCTTTCAGATATTGCAGGTAAAGGCTTAAGAAAAAGCCTATGGCTGATGTTGCGGAATAGTGTATCATTGCTGCAAGATTCGACAGACTGAAAGTACGGTTTGATATCAGCAGGTTAATATCCAGAAGGGGATGGGTGGATCTTTTTTCGTAAAGCACAAAGGCAATTGTAAAAACGGCCCCAAGACCTATCAGTATATAGGCAAAACCGGCAGGTAGCTTTGAAAAGCCTAATATTGTCAGAACAAGCCCGATACCTATCAGAACGGAGCCGGGTATATCAAGTTTTTCCTCTTTTGCGTCTGCCCATTCAGTTTTAATTTTTGTATAGGTAAGAATTACGGCAATAGCACCTATCGGAACAAGGGCTCCGAAGATGGCGCGCCAGCCAAAATATTCGGTTAAGAGTCCGCCAAGAAAGGGTCCGCTCGACAATCCAACATAAACAGCCGTAATATTTACTCCCATAGCACGCCCCCTCTCACCGGGAGGAAACACAGAGGTAATAATAGCCATGCTGGTTCCAAAAATCATCGCACTTGATATCCCCTGGAGAGATCTGAATATAAGGAAGCTTCGAATACTTTTGGTAAAAACTATAGCAAGTGTTGTAATTGTAAAAAGGATAAGACCCAGCAGGAATATCTTTTTTCTGCCAACAATATCACTTAACCTGCCAAAGGGGAGAATAAACACAGCCGTTGATAGTAAATATGCCGAAACAACCCAGTTTAATTGTATGGCATTTGCATTCAGATCAACTCCGATTGAAGGCAGAGCCAGGTTTACAGCAGCACCCATAAATGGAGTGATAAAGGCCGAGAAGGCGGCAACAAAGAGAACAGATCTTTTAAGTTGAGAAGTATTCATTCAGTGCGATGATTTATTCTTTATTCTTAGTATCAATTATTATGGTAACAGGGCCATTGTTAATCATTTCTATATCCATTATCGCTCCGAACTCACCCGTACCGATCTTCTTCGACATTAGCTGTTCCATTGCCCTAATAAATTTATTATAAAGAGGAATAGCCAGGTTCGGTCCGGCTGCCTTAATATATGAGGGTCTGTTTCCTTTTTTTGTTTTTGCATGCAGGGTAAACTGGCTCACAACAATTATATCTCCGTTAATATCCTGTGCCGACAGGTTCATTATGTCATCTTTATCATTAAAAATGCGCAGCTGCACAATCTTTTTACTTAGCCATTCAATATCTTCAATATTGTCTGCTTCTTCTATTCCCAGCAAAATAAGCAGACCTGATTCTATTTTTGCGATTTGTCTGCCTTTAACAGACACGGATGCTCTTTTTACACGCTGTATTACTGCTCTCATAATTTTATGGCAAAAAAAATGACGAAGGACAAAGGTAAAAATATTAATTATTAGTCTCTTAACCTGGTTATTTACCGTGAACACTTTTAGTAAATATACCAGATATTTATATTTTTGTGTCCAAATAAAAATGAATGGAACCATTCACCCTGTTAGCCTTAGCCCTTGGACTCTCATTTGATACATTTGCTGTATCTCTTTCCTGTGGACTTGTTCAAACCAGAATTTATTTTTGGCAGGCCATAAAGGTCGCACTTATAATGGCCCTGTTTCAGGGAGGACTTACTTTAGCAGGTTATTATCTTGGTATTAGCTTCAGGGATATTGTTGAACCACTTGATCACTGGCTGGCATTTGGCCTATTGTTTTTGCTCGGTGTAAGGATGATATATGAAGGGTTAAATAATGATAAACCCGATAAGAAAAGAGATATAACACAAATTACGATACTGATAGCTATGGGGATAGGCACAAGTATCGATGCCTTTGTTGTGGGTATTAGCCTGGGATTTCTGGATGCCAATATCTGGATTTCGGCATTAGTTATTGGAATAATAACATTTCTGGCATCAATGATTGCCATCAGGCTGGGTAAGAGCTTTGGAGGGAAACCTGGTCTGAGAGCTGAAGTGGCAGGAGGATTGATTCTTATTCTGATAGGGATTAAGATATTAGTAGAGCATACCCTGCTGGCCGCAGCCTAGTCTGACAGGCTTCTGATAATCTTTTTCCTTTCAGAAAAAGCAACCATTTCCTTATATCCGGTCTTAATAAGCAGAGCGTAGGCTTCATTAAAATACTGTCCGACATGTTGGGGATAGTGAGAATCAGAGTTTACACAAACACCAACACCTGCTTCCCTGAAAACGTGTAGTAATCCAGGATCAGGGTAAAAATCGTTAAGCGGTTTGTTTTTGCCGTTGGTGTTAATTTCAATTACCAGCTCGTGTTGCTTTATCTCAGCGGCAAGTTCATGGTAGAGATTCTCAATATCGGAGCCGGGGTGGTAGTTATATATCCTTACCAGGTCTGCGTGACCGATAATATCGAACAGGCCCGAAGATGCTGCTCTGGCAACAAGCTTAAAGTAGTTTTCAAACAGCTCTGTCAGGTTTTTATTTTTATAATAATCCGGATTATTATCTATTGGGCCATCCATATAGTGCACAGAACCAATAACATAATCGAAGGGATACCGGTTTATATATTTCTGTATTTCATCTTCTTTTCCTGGCAGATAGTCTACCTCTATTCCAAGCCTGATTATTAAACCTTTTGTTTTGTTTTTGAGGCTTAAAATTTCTTCAATGTATTTATCAAAGCTGTCTAATTGAATACTCCAGTCCTGTTGCTTGTCGGTGAGGGTAAGGTGATCAGAAAAACCCAGCTCAGAAATATTTTCCTTCAGAGCATGGGCAATATATTCCTCTGGTGTGCCATGTCCGTCGCTATATCTGGTATGTATATGGTAGTCTGTTTTGTAGATCATTTTATAGATTCAAACCCATATTGAAGGCCTTCTCTAGCAGTGCATCTCCTTCCCGAGGAACCTCGTAATTTGGGCTTACAAGACTACCCAGGTAGGCGAAATTATTAGAATTAAACAGCCTTTCATTGCTTTCGAACAGGCGATGATAGGTTCCGTCTTTTGCTCCCTGCGCATATACTCCTATTACCTTACGATCTCCCTCAATCTCTGAAATTCTGTTTATATCCTTAAATGAATACCATCTGTCGATATATGCTTTAGCCTGTGCCGTAACGCCTCCCATATAGACAGGTGAACCGAATATCAGAACATCACACTCTTCAGTTTTGCGTAAAACCCTTACTCCATCATCATTTAGCTTACATCTTTTTCCGGGGGCACTCCTGCAATCATCACATGCCTGACAGGGCATAAAATTCAAGTCATTCAGTTTAATAAACTCAGTAGAATGGCCTGCTTTTTTGGCACCTTTAATGATCGAGTTAATAATTAAATCAGTATTGCTTTCGGGTCTGGGACTTCCACTAATTGCAAGGACTTTTAATTTACCGGTACTCATATTTTGGCTTCTTCTAAGAATGATTCTGCAAAATAGGGAGAAAAAAATAAAATACATTAAAATCTTAATAAAATGCTCCTAAATATTATTAAAATAGAATTACTTTGTATAAAAATATAATCTATGAGTCAAAATAATTGTGAATGTTCAGGCTGCCAGTTTCGTAATGTAGCTTTTTCAACCCTTGAACAGGGTCAGGTATCGGACCTTTGCAATTACAGGGAGGAGTATTTTTTTCAGAAAGGTGGTATTATACATAAAGAAGGAGATCCGATACAAAATTTTAAATATTTAAAAAGTGGCCTGGTAAAGATATTTCGTAATAATAGCCGGGGTGATGAGCAAATTATTGCAATAACAAGGCCTTTTGAATTTGTAAGCAATATGAGTATTTTTTCGGAGGAAAAGTATAAGTATTCTGTGTCGGCGATTGAGGAGTCTGTGATATGCAGCATTAAGCTGGATCATGTTCGAAGCCTGGTGGCAGGCAACGGGAAGTTTGCCCTGGAGCTAATGACTAAAATATCTAAAATTTCCGATAAAATAATTCTGCAGACACTCGATATAAGAAACAGGAACCTGGTTGGCAGGGTAGCTTATATTATTTTATATTTTGCCAACGATATATATAAATCACAGGTCTTTGACCTGCCGGTTTCAAGAAAGGAAATAGCAGATTATATCTCTATGAGCACCGCCAATGTTATCAGAACACTATCAGAGTTCCGAAAAGAGGGAATTATTAAGTTATTTGGTAAGACGGTAGAAATTATAGATATAGAAAAACTGGAAATCATTTCTGCAAGGGGATAATTAGCTCTTCTGTTTCAAAACATTATAATTAATTGGATATCTGTATCTAATTTCAATATTTTTATTCGGGGATTCAAAAGGTGTCCTCTCATAATTAATACAGGCTAAAATAATAAATATGAGAAAGCTATTTTTAATGCTTATCTCCCTGTTAATAACACTGTTTGCTGCAGCACAGGGGTATAAGGTACTTAAGCCGGCAGAGTATGCCGAATCGGATTCAAACGATACAGTTTATACCGTAAAGGGTTACAGGCATGGGATAAGCTACTTTCCGCAGGTTCAGCATGTTGATGTTGAATATAAAAAGGGAGATAAATTAAGCTTCGATACCTTTCATTCCAACGACGTAATAAATGATTGGATGATATTCTTTGCAAAGGAGTATCCGGAGCTCTGCGAATTATACGAGGTGGCACAAAGTTTTGAGGGAAGGCCGATTCTTCAAATAACAATAAGCAATAAAGCGACAGGCAGGGATACAGATAAGCCTGGTGCCTACTTCGAAGGAAACAGGCACAGCGGAGAAATTACCTCTGCCGAATCATCCCTGTGGCTAATAAATTATCTTCTTACGGAATATGGTAAGAACCAGGAGATAACAGATATAGTAGATAAAAGGGCTATTTATATCAGACCTGTAAATAACCCTGACGGACATTGTCTTTATATACATACAGCCCAGAGCAACAGATCTACTGTTCGTCCTTGTGATAATGACCTTGATGGTTTGCTTGATGAGGATTCTCCCGACGATATTGATGGCGATGGAATAATTCTTACAATGAGATGGAAGGACGAGGAAAAGGGAAATATGATTCCTGACCCCGATGATCCGAGCGGTCGGATTCTGAAAAGAGTGCCGTCAGGCGAAGGAATATACCTTACCGAATCGGAAGGAATAGATAATGATGGAGATGGAAGAGTTAATGAGGACGGTATTGGCGGATTGGATCTGCATCGCAATTACCCTGAGAACTGGAGACCTGAGGCTCATATGGAGGCTACAGGCAGAGGATATACCCAGAGGGGGGCAGGCGAATATCCCCTGAGTGAAATTGAAACAAGGGCTGTTGTCACCTTCCTTCTTTCACATCCGAATATTTACATTGTAAACTCGATGGATACAAGGGTGCCCATGCATCTCAGGCCTCCGTCAACATCAGCATCAGAAGAAAGGATGTACGACGAGGACAGGCTGTGGTATGAATATTTTGATAAATTAGGTAAGTCAATTACAGGCTATGAGCGTGCGGGAGACGTATACCAGGATTATGGTGGAGGAAACCCTCTCTTTGGTCATGGACCTGACTTTGGATACTGGTATTATGGCGCTATATGGTATGGCGATGAGCTATGGAACGGTGCAAGGTATAAGGACTATGACGAAGACGGAGATATCGACGATCTCGACCTTTTAAGGTGGGATGATGAGGAGAATATGGGAGATGGTTTTATTGAATGGAAAAAAGCAGCTCACCCTGTTTATGGAGAAGTGGAAATAGGTGGCTTTCATCCAAAGTTTTTCTCCCAGAATGCACCGGCAAAACATCTTCTGCCATGGGCAAAGAATCAGGCCCTCTTTAACCTGGAGATGGTTAAGCACCTGCCACAGCTTGAATGGGATAAGATAAGTGTAAAAAAGAAAAAATCGTATAAAAATGACTCTATTGATTACAGCATTACAGTGTCGTTTAAAAATACCGGCAAATTACCTACAGCACTTAAGCAGGCCCACCTTGTTAAGATTGTAAAGGAAGACCAGGTTACCCTTAATTTCGACAGTAAGCTTGTTGGCGGAGAAAATCCTGCTTTGAAAATATTAACAGAAGGATCAGGCAGAAGAAGATCATATTATGGCTCATCATCTGCTCGCTCAAGTGCCAGCCTGAATGCAGGCTTTACCGATGGAGGGAAATCAAACTCGGTCGTCTTTAATATCAGGGTTTATGGCGACAGTGAGATAAGCGGCAGTGCCTCCGTAGAATCTACCAGGGCAGGAGTGCTTAAGGACAGAGAGTTTATTATAAAATAGGTCTGAGGCTTGATGCGTTTATTAGTCGCTGGTGCAGAGATAAACAACTCAAATGTTAATGCCCTGAGAAAAAATTTAATTATCACGATTTTATAATAATTTTAGTGCTGATTACCTGAGGGCAATAGAATACAGGATCAACCAATAAAAAAATAAAATATGAAAAGTGAACGATATTTTGTCAGGGATATTCCCAGAAGGAAATTTCTTGAAATGAGTTTAAAAGGGGGAATTGTGATGGCGTCTACACCCGCTTTGCTTTCTCAGCTTATTTCATGTAAGCCCATGGGGGCATCAGCTTCCGGGCTGGATGTTGACAAGGAAACACTAAAGAAAGTTATCAGTACGGCTCTTCAAAATGGAGGAGATTTTGCCGAGGTTTACCTCGAGAACAGGGTGTCGAGGAATATTGTAATGGAAGAATCCCGCTTTAAAAGCGGACTATATGGGGTAAGTCAGGGTGCCGGAGTAAGAGTAATATCAGGAAATAAAACTGGTTATGCTTATACCGATGATATTACAGAAGAAAATTTGATAAGAGCGGCTAAGATTGCCTCTTACGTGGCAAAAGATGGTAACTCAATAGGCCCGATAGACATTAATGAAGCAAAGAGGGAATCCTTTGTAAGTATTAAACAACCTCTTAACGAGATTGCTGATTCACAGAGAATAGAAACACTCGAAAGAGCCGACCAGGCAGCCCTCGGATATGACCCTAAGATCAAGATGGCTCTGGTGGATTATTACGATGAGGTAAGAGGGAGGGTGATTGCAAATTCAGAGGGACTGTATTTAAGGGATGAGCTGCCACTTCTGTTCTTTATTGTCCAGACTATGAGCGAGGATGGTAATAAACGTCATATGTCGCGCGAGCGGCTGTCGCGCCATAGTGGTTTTGAAATGTTCAGCGAAGTTACACCAGAAGAGGTTGCAAGAAGAGCCGCCAGAGAGGCTGTTGATATGCTTGATGCAGAAGACGCTCCGGCAGGAATAATGGATGTTGTAATGCAAAATGGCTGGGGCGGAGTACTGGTACACGAAGCTGTTGGCCACCCACTGGAGGCCGACAATATAGCCAAGGGAATAGGGGCATTTACAGGTAAGGTCGGAGAAAAAGTGGCAAGCGATCTTTTTACCATGATTGACGATGGTACTCTTCCCAATGCAAGAGGAACAATAAATTATGACGATGAGGGTACGCCTGCACAAAGAAATGTTTTGATAGAAAAAGGATTCTTAAAAGGCTATATGAATGATATCCTCAGTGCCAAACAGCTGGGCGTGGATCGTTCTGGTAATGGAAGGCGCGAATCGTTCCGCTATATTCCTATCCCTAGAATGACCAATACCTTTATCGACCAGGGTGAATCTGAACCGGGAGAAATATTGTCTTCCACAAATAAGGGCATCTATGTGCAGAGCCTCAGCGGAGGAAGCGTAAACCCTGTAACAGGAGTATTTAACTTTACCTGCAGGGAGGCATATTTGATTGAGAACGGAAAGAAGACCAGGCCAATTAAGGGAGCCACCCTTATAGGTTCATGCCTTGAAGTGATTTCTAATATTGATGCCGTTGGTAACGACCTTGACTTTGGTCCTGGTATATGTGGAAAAGGACAGATGGCCGAAGTGGATGCCGGACAGCCTACCGTCAGAATAAGGGGTATAAATGTAGGTGGCAGCAGGGGATAATGTATAACAGATAAAGCTTAGAAAAATGAATTATAAGGATCTTACAGATAAATTGATAAAGAAGTGCCTGCAAAATGGTGCTGATGAGGCTGAGGTTTATATCGAGACATCCAGGAACCTGAGCATACAGGTGCAGAACGGAGAAATTGAAACTGTTGAAGAGGCTTCATCACATGGTGTCGGCTTCAGGGTTTTTGTAGATGGCAGGATGGGGTTTAGTCATTGTAATGACTTTAGCAATAACTCGTTGGAAGAAACACTTAAACGTGCTATTGCCTTTGCAAAACTTACAACACCCGACGAAAATAATACTCTTACCTCAAATACCGAAGTAAGCAGGGTAGATGGTTTATACGACCCCGAGATAGCCGCTGTTCCGATGGAGACAAAGATTAATATGGCTATTGAACTGGAGAAACTTGCTATGAGCGATCCCAGGGTAACTAAATCATCGGGAGCAGGATATGGCGAATCAGACGGGGAAGTGTTTATTGCAAACTCAAGGGGTATATCTAAAAGCTATAAATCATCGGGTTGCTCACTTGGAGTAAGTGTGGTTGCCGAAAAAGGAGACCAGAAGAATACCGGAGGCGAGTATTGTACACGGAGATTTTTTGCAGATCTGAAACCTGTTAAGGAGATCGCAGCCAAGGCTGCAAGGGATGCGTGGGAAATGATTGACCCAAAGATGGTTAAAACACAGAAAGCTGCTGTTATTTTTGATCCTGATGTGGCCAGCTCACTGCTTGGTGGGGTAATAAGCGCCATCAACGGAGAGAGAGTACTGCAGGGAGCAAGCTTTTTGAAAGACTCCATGGGTAAACAGTTTGCATCAGAGCTGCTGACAATAGTGGATGATGGTATTAAGGAAAAAGGCCTTGGAAGTGCTCCCTTTGATGGGGAGGGTGTTCCGACACAGAAAAGAACACTGGTTGAAAAGGGGGTACTGAAATCTTTTATTTATAATACATCCTCAGCCAACAGGGCGGGAACAGAAAGCACAGGTAATGCTGCACGCGGCGGATTTACAAGGTTGCCCGGGATAGGAACACATAATGTTTTTGTAGCCTCAGGAATACATTCGCGTAATGAGATTATAGCTGAAACAAAAACAGGATTGCTATTAAAGGGAGTTACCGGCTATGGTATAAATCCTGTAAGCGGTAATTTCAGTGGAGGGGCAAGCGGATTCTGGGTTGATAATGGTGAAATAATTCACCCGGTTAAAGGACTCACCATTGCGGGCAGCGCAGATGCCATACTGAATGGTATAGATATGATGGGCAGCGACCTGGATATGGACAGAGGCTTTGCTGCACCTACATTCAGGGTGAAAGAAATGCAGATAGGAGGTCACTAGAAATATATACCAAATATTAGCGAATGAAACTATTTGTAAAGCTAACGTTTTTACAGCTGTTACTTGCTGCGGCATTATCTGTAAATGCACAGAACGGGAAAAGAAGCCAGGCAGAGCAGCAGGGATTTGAATTCAGAAACCTGGGAGCCTTCAGGGTAAGTGCATGGGTTGGAGAAATGGCCATACCTGTTAACCCGGGAGATAAATATAAACATACATTTTATATTGCACCCCGTGCAGGCGGTGTGTGGAAGACGGTAAATAAGGGAACTACATTTGAATGTATTACCGATAAGCTGGGAACAACTTATATAGGCGATGTGGAAGTGGCTCAGTCCGACCCTGATATACTATGGGTTGGTACGGGCGATGACTTCAGTGCCCGTTCGTCTTACTACGGTAACGGGATATGGAAATCGACCGATGCAGGAGAGAGCTGGCAGCATATGGGCCTGGAAAACTCCCATCATATCGCAGAAATAATTATTCACCCGGTCGATCCTGATATAGTATGGGTTGCAGTAATGGGTCGTCTGTATTCGGAAAATCCTGAACGTGGCGTTTTTAAGACAACTGATGGTGGCAGGACCTGGGATAAGGTCCTGTTTATTGATGAGGCTACAGGGGTTATAGATATCGAGATAAATCCGCAAAATCCTGATATCCTCTATGCCTGCTCATATTATAAGGTACGCCTGCCATGGACCTTTGAACCGGGTGGAGAAAAGAGTCGTATATACAAGACAACAGACGGAGGTTCAAGCTGGAAAGCACTTACAGGAGGAGGACTGCCCGGTGGCTCGCTGGGCCGGATAGGTATAGACCTGCAATATAATAACCCCGATGTAGTGGTTGCCGTTATACAGAATCTTAACCTGAAGGATGGTGTCGATCCGGACCTTACTACCCCTTTTGATGAATTTACCGATCATTCCTTTGATAATCTGATCGGAGGTGAGGCCTATCGCTCATTTGATGCGGGACTGACATGGGAGAAGCTAAACGATCCCGAAAAGATTGATGTAAGCGGCAAGGCTGCTTACAGCTTTAATAAGATAGCAGTAGATCCTGACGACCCTGATAAAATATTTATTATCGGAGCAGGGATGTCATATACCCTGGATGGAGGAAAGACATGGCCCCAGGGAAGAAGTGCCGACAGGTTCAGAACAAATTTCGGAGATAACAGGACTATCTGGATAGATCCACTCGATGGAGATCATATGTTTTTGGGATCAGATGGAGGAATATATGAGACATGGGATGGCGGAAAGTCAATGATGCATTACCATAATCTTCCGCTGGGAGAAATATATATGGTTGAGGCTGACAACGAAGAACCCTATAATATTTATATCGGACTCCAGGATCATGAAGTATGGAAGGGTCCGTCAAACAGCTGGTCGGGACAGGTAGGAATTGAAGACTGGGTAATTGTCGGGATGTGGGATGGCATGTATTGTAAGGTTGACCCCGAAGATAACAGGTGGTTATATTTTACCAGTCAGTTCGGTGCCCATCACCGGGTCGACCAGTCTATTGGCGAACGAGTGGCTATTTCGCCAAAACCCCCTGAAGGAGCCGAACCCTATCGTTATACCTGGAATACCCCATTGGTGCTCTCCCCCCATAACAGTAAAATTCTTTATACCGGCGGACAAATGCTGCTGCGTTCTGAAGACAGAGGCGATAGCTGGGAAGAAATAAGTCCGGATCTGAGCTATAACGATAAGGAAAAAATTGCCGGTACGGGTCATGTAATGTATTGCACTATAGTTAGTATAGACGAGTCACCTAAAGAAAAAGGCTTAATATGGGTCGGTACAGACGATGGTCGTATTCATATGACAGGGGATGGAGGAAAGACCTGGAAGGAGTTTACCGGCGACCTGGAGAAGCTGGGTATGCCGCATGAGAGGTGGACAGCAAGAGTGCTTGCATCAAAGCATAAGGGCGGACGGGCTTATATTGCCAAAAACGGGTATCGTAACGACGATCCCTCTCCCTATCTTTATGTAACAGAAGATTATGGTAAGAGCTGGAAGGATATTTCTTCAAACCTGCCCGATTATGCCATTAATGTGGTCTTTGAAGACTATAAGAATCCCGATCTTCTGTTTGTAGGTAACGATATAGGAGTATATTATTCTATTAACAGGGGTGAGAGCTGGACCCGCCTGAAAGAAAACCTGCCACCTGTTGTTGTTAGAGATCTTCTGGTACATAAAAGAGAAGGGGATTTAATAGTTGGTACCTATGGCAGAGGAGCATGGATTACAGATATAACACCACTTCAGCAACTGACGGAGGAAGTGGTTAAATCAGATTTTTACTTATTCGATATCGAAGCCAAGCCACAGATAAACTTTTCACAGCAGGCCTACTGGGGTAATTATAATATTATGGGTTCCAATCAGTTGCGCACACCAAATGAAGCTGTCGGACTGGAAATATGGTATCGTTTTAATACCTGCCCCGACCAGTATGCTTCCATAAGCGTCGAAGATGCATCAGGAAAAGAGGTTTACCGAACAGAGATAGCCGTTGAAAAGGGAATAAGGAAGATTTACTGGAACACTATGCGGGCCGATCCGGGAGAGTATAAAGTTACTCTTAGCTACAAGGGGGTAAGCAAGTCGAAAACCGCAAGGGTGAAGGAGAGGTGGCAGTGGCCTGTGTTGAATTATGGGACAAAGGACTAAAGACTTCACCGTCGCCCCCTCCCGAGTATTCGGGACCGGGGGCTATGGCGGACGAAGAAAGGACTAAGGGTTTTGTTGGGTAGTGATTATTGTAAGCAAATTCTGTAAAAGATCAGATTCTCAGAATTTTGTAACTTGCTTATATCAATACTAAACCAACTAAAACTTTTTATTATGAAATCCAGGAGGTTATCTTTAGTTCTGGTATTATTAATATCAGCGCTATCTCTATGCGCTCAATCGCCGGCTGTTTTAAATTATCAGGGTGTGGCCAGGGATGAGAGTAATGAACCATATACCAATCAGCTTGTTGGACTCCGATTTACCATACTCAATAGTTTGGCTCTTGCTGTTTATTCGGAGACGCAATCACTTACCACAAATGAGTTTGGTCTGATTAATACCACAATAGGAGGAGGTCACCCGGCTTCTTTTCAGTCTGTAGACTGGGCTTCGGATACTTATTCCCTGAAGGTGGAGCTCGATATTGGCAATGACGGCAGCTGGGAGATTGACGAGGTAAATGCCCTGGGCTCGGTGCCTTATGCTCTCTATGGTGAAGATGACGATACAGATCCTGCAAACGAGCTTCAGACTTTAGGTATTTCCGGCAACCAGCTTAGTATCAGCCCTGGAAATACTATAGATCTTCCAACAGGAACAGCATCGCCATGGGTAACATCGGGTAGTATTATCTATTATAATGCCGGGATGGTTGGTATTGGTACTGATACTCCAGGATCAAGACTCTCTGTAAAAAGTAATGACCTGGCTTCTGTAGAAGGATCAAAAATTAGCTGGCTTAATCTTGCAGGAAACTCGGGTAACTGGGATATACTGAAAGTACTGCACCGTAGACATACAGACGGATCAGACTGGAATTCAAGCGAGGTGATAATCCAGAAACAGGTAGATACTTCCCCAATGCACTATATTTCTTTTAAAGGAATGCCAGCCAACAATGCACAGTTGGAATTTGGGTTTAATTCAACACCATATATGACCATAGATCGTTTCGGAAGAGTAGGAATCGGAACTACTAACCCAACCAGGACTTTTGAAGTTGCCGGAGGCATAACAATAAATGGTAATATTATACAGAATAACGATCATCAGATCTGGCGCAACAATAAAGCTTTACACTTAAGACAAGATGATAATATTTCCTGGATTTCAAATATTGGAAATTTTGTAGGTAACGGATCTGAGACCAATGGAGCACTATGCCTTGTCGGTGAGAATGGAATACAATTAAGATATGGCTATGGAACCGGAGGAGGAGACCTGGGACTCTACCTGACAAACGCTGGCAGGGTGGGAATTGGAACAACCTCACCCAGCGGGAAAGTCCAGGTTGAAGGAGATTCAGAATGGTCTGACGAGGAGCCGCTGTTTAAAGTAGTAAATAAATCAGGGATTCCTGTTTTTGCCGTTTATAATAATGGAGTAAGGATACTGGTAAATGATGATCCCGACGATCTGAAAGCACGAAGCAGGGGTGGCTTTGCCGTGGGCGGCTTCGACAGGGATGATAAGGCAGGCTACCAGGAGACCTTTGATTTTATGAGAATTACCCCCGATAGTGTAAGATTTAATATTGATAATTCAACGACAGGCAAGGCCCCCGGATCAAGGGGCGGTTTTGCTGTGGGTGGATTCGACAGGGATCAAAAAGGCGAAATAAATGAGGATTTTATGTATTTAACTCCAAAGGGATCAAATGAAGGATTATATAATTCATTTGTTGGATATCAGGCAGGATATCGTACAATATTAACTGGTAATTACAATTCATTTTTTGGATATCAGGCTGGTTATTCAAACACGGAAGGTGATTATAATATTTATATTGGTGCAGGTTCCGGTGATCAAAATGTACTTGGTCACGATAATGTTATAGTCGGTGCTAATAGCGGTACAACAGGAACAAATTTTTCATATAGCACATTTGTGGGAGCAGGATCGGGTCTTGTAAATACAGGAAGTGAAAACACATTTTTAGGGTGCTGGTCAGGAAATCAAACAACTTCCGGATTCAGAAACACCTATATTGGCACATTTACTGGTTTTAATAATGTTGGAGGAGACGATAATGTCTTTATTGGTTACAAAGCAGGACTAAATGAAACGGGATCAGAGAGATTATATATTGACAATTCAGATACGAATGAACCATTGATCTATGGTTATTTCGGGGACGACTGGGTTAAGATCAACGGACAGTTAAGAGTTCGTGATGTTCCCTACGGCGATTATCAGAATCTGCAATGGAATGCCAGCAATGGATTGATATACCAGGATAATTCATCAATGAGATATAAGGAGAATATTTCCTTGCTGAATGAAGAATTTTCAAATATCTTAAATGTGGCTCCAAAAAAATATACCAGGCCTGGTAGTCCGGATAGATGGGAGCTGGGCTATATAGCTGAGGAATTTGAAGAAGCAGGACTTGGGAAACTGGTCTGGTATGATAATGAAGGACGACCGGAAGGTATAAACTATGAGAAGATAGTGCTTTATTCAAATGAGAATATTAAGACAAACAGGCAAAGGGTTGAGGAACTTGAACAGGAGGTGGCAGACTTGCAATATCAAATTATGGAGTTATCTCAGATTGTATCATCTCTCTTGCAGAAACAGGAATAAGAGGTGGAGAGTGGATGGGTGGAGAGTGGCTGAGCTTAGCGCTTAATTATTAAATTCTGCGGCAAAATCTTCGATAGCCTGGTAATTAATATTAAAGACAGACTCTGTTACCCCTGCAACTTTTTTCACAATTCCTTTTTCAAGGAAATTAAGTCTGTCGAAGTCGAATTCTCCCCCGAACAGACCCTTGGCCCGGGCTATATTCCGAAGCTCTTCGGGGTAGGATTCGTTAAACTGTTTATCAGCCTCTTCTCCCTCTTTCATGCAGCACAGGAAGAGTCCAAGATCCTTGTCTTTAATGATATCGATATTTTTCTCAATATATTTTTTGATACCCGACTGTATCATTCCGGCCCTGATGGAGCCTCCTATAATAACCGTCGGATAATCATTAAGCGAGGGCACTTTATCTTTTTTAAGATTAATGATGGTGGCATCACCCTTTAGTTTTTCGGCCAATATATTTACCGCTTTTTCAGTTGTTCCCGACCTGGATTGATAAAGTATTATTGTTTTTTCTGACATCTGCTTTGCTTTTGGGTTTTTATAATAACAAATTATGGATTGAAAATACTAATATTTTGCTACATTATAATGGTGCAGCAAATACTAAATTCTTTGATTACTATTTTAAAATAGTATACATTTACGGGCTGGAAAAAATCGTTTAACACAGTAATACACAGAGAATGAATCAAAAGAAAACCAAGGGTGTAATTGCCATACTGACAGGTGGAGGAGATGTTCCTGGTCTTAACCCTGCAATCAGGGCTGTTACAATTAGGGCTAACAGGGAAGGATACAAAGTAATAGGACTCAGAAGAGGATGGGCCGGCATAATTGAGATGATACGTGATAATAAGGCCAATAACACATCATGCTATGGGGTGCTTACCGATGAAATTGTGGATAAGGCAGGCCGTACGGGCGGTACCTTTCTTCATTCTTCGCGTACACGGCCAAGTCATGTGCCCAAAAACAATGTCCCCGACCACTTAAAAGATACTTATAATAAGGATATAAACGACCTTACTCCTGAGGTGATAAAAAATCTTGAATGGCTTGGAGTAGACTATCTTATACCAATAGGAGGAGATGATACCCTCAGCTACGGCGTTCATTTATATAAGCATGGAGTAAAGGTTGTGGCCATCCCCAAAACAATGGATAATGATGTTCCGGGTACAGATTATTGCATTGGCTTCAGTACCTGTGTCACGCGTACAATACAGATGACCAACAGCCTAAGGACTTCTGCAGGATCTCACGAAAGACTACTTGTGCTTGAGGTATTTGGGCGATATGCGGGATTTACTGCTATGTTACCAACCATGGCGGGCTCTGCTAACAGGTGTGTTATTCCGGAATATAAGTTTGATATAGAGAGTCTTACAAAACTTCTGGTTGAAGACAGAAATGCCAATCCAAGTAAATATGCCGTTGTCCTTGTTAGCGAGGGAGCTACCTTTAAAGGGGGCGATATGGTATTTTCTGACGGTGAAAAAGATATGTACGGACATGCCAAGCTGGGAGGAATAGGAGATGCGGTATCGGCAGAGATGAAGAACTTAACCGGTAAGTTTAATAAGGGAAAGACAATTAATATTATTAATCAGAAACTTGGTTATATGGTTCGTGGCGGAGATCCGGATGCAGTGGATTCTATTGTGCCAATGGCCTATGGTAACCTTGCGCTCGATCTGATATTAAAAGGCGTACACGGAAGGCTTGTCGTTCTTAAAAATGGTCGCTATGATAATGTTCCGATAGATATGGTTACAGCAACAAAAAAGCTTGTTAATGTTGACCAGTATTATAATATAAAAAGACTTCGACCCTATTACCACAGCTTTGAGATGAAGCCATTCTTCCTGATGGCGGCAGAAGGCTAGAAATAATGTATTAATGCTATGTTGGGATTTTTTTCTACATTGTGAAATAGAAAATCCCGAACTATGAAAAGCAGCAATATCATAATTATTTTCCTGTTGGCGATAATTCTTTCTTCCTGCAGGTCGGCTACCGACAGGCAGGATGAATTACCATTATTTGATACCACTCTGATCACGGAGGCTCAAAATCTTATTGGACTTAAATTTGACACAGCCGAGCAGAATATGATGAGGAAAAACCTGTCAGACTACCTTGTGTCTTATGAGAATATGAGGCAGGTTCGTCTGGAGAATAGCGTTGCCCCGGCACTTATTTTTAAGCCATTAATATCCCATATAGACCCTCTTTCGCAGGGTGAGTGTCAGTATATGCCTTATCCTGAGCTTAAAAGGCCTGAGTCTGATATTGACCTTGCTTTTATGACAGTGGGTCAGCTGTCGTGGCTGTACCGAAGCGGACAGGTGAGTTCTGTTGAGCTTACAAATATTTATCTCGATCGCCTGAAAAAGCATAACGACAGTCTTAACTGTGTTGTTAGCCTGACAGAAAATCTTGCCCTCGAACAGGCACGCCAGGCTGATAAAGATTTTGCCGAAGGAAATTACAGGGGTCCCTTACACGGAATACCATATGGAGTAAAAGATTTACTGGCTGTTGAGGGATATAAAACCACATGGGGTGCAAGGCCTTACGAAAACCAGCTTATTGATGAAACAGCAACTGTGGTGAAGAAGCTGGAGGAGGCTGGAGCTGTCCTTGTAGCAAAACTTTCTATGGGGGCTCTGGCAATGGGCGACAGGTGGTTTGGGGGCCGGACAAATAATCCATGGGATCTGAGTCAGGGATCGAGTGGATCGTCGGCAGGGTCGGCAGCGGCCACTTCGGCAGGATTGGTGGGTTTTGCCATTGGAACCGAGACGCTGGGGTCGATTGTTTCTCCTTCAAGCAGGTGTGGCGTTACGGGGCTCAGACCTACTTTTGGAAGTGTAAGCCGCGCAGGTGCCATGTCGCTGAGCTGGAGTATGGATAAGATTGGTCCAATTTGCCGTTCGGCCGAGGATTGTGCAATTGTTTTTGATGTAATAAGAGGCGAAGATGGAATTGACCATAGTGTTAGCGACCGGCCTTTTGCCTATGATGCAGGTAGCGGAATAGAAGATTTAAGAATAGGATATTTTGAAGATGCTTTTAAAGAGCGAAGATCCCGTCAGTCAAATGCGGCAGATGTTCTGAGGGTATTCAGGAAAATGGGAATAAGGCCGGAGCCTGTAAATATTGAGTTTAAAGGAACTCCTGTTGAAAGCATGCAAATAATTCTTACCGCAGAAGCTTCAGCTGCCTTTGATGAGCTAACCAGATATGATCTAGATACCTTACTTACTTCGCAGCTCAGCTGGAGCTGGCCCAATACATTCCGATCGGGAAGGTTTATAACAGCAGTTGAATATATACAGGCCAACAGGCACAGGTCTGTGCTTATGCAACAGATGGAAAAGCTGATGAATAATTATGATGTTATTATTACTCCAAGTTTTGGTGGAGATCAGCTCTTAATTACCAATCTCACCGGTCACCCATGTGTGGTGGTGCCCAATGGTTTCGATAATAAGGGGAATCCGACGAGTATTAGTTTTATTGGAGGACTAAATGGCGAGGAAGCAATACTCAGGGTCGCAAATAAATATCAGGAAGTAACATTTTGGAATAAGATGCATCCGCC
>CAZWLP010000003.1:22154-63854 GCA_964634565.1 uncultured Rikenellaceae bacterium
TCAGGGTCGCAAATAAATATCAGGAAGTAACATTTTGGAATAAGATGCATCCGCCATTGTTTCAAGACAAAAGGCAGAGGTAAAAAGTAGAAAGCAAGATGAAAACAGGCTTGGTTATAAAATCTACCGGGAGCAGGTTTCGAGTCAGAGAAGATGACGGGACACAGAGGGAGTGTGTTATAAAAGGAAAATTCCGTACTAAAGGTATAAGGGGAACCAATCCTGTTGCCGTAGGCGACAGGGTGGTGTTCGATATTAATGATGATAATACGGGAATAATTAAGGAGATAGGCGAAAGGAAGAATTATATAATCAGGAAATCGATAAACCTTTCGAAACAATACCAGATTATTGCTGCCAATATCGACCAGGCAGTATTATTAGTAACTCTCAGAGAGCCCGAGACCCAGGTTGAGTTTATTGACCGTTTTCTTGTTGCAGCCGAGTCTTTCAGAATACCTGTAATAATAATCTTTAATAAGACCGATATATATAGCAGCGAGGAACTACATAAGGCAGAGTACTTAAAGGATCTTTACACAGAAATAGGATATGATAGTTTTCTTATTTCATTAAAAGAAGATAAGGAATTACCTGATCCGCATAAACTATTTGCCGGAAAAGTGACACTTGTGTCTGGAAATTCCGGAGTGGGTAAATCGACCCTTTTAAAAAGGGTCGATGCTGATATTGTCCAGGAAATAGGAGAGATTTCGACTTATCATAAACAGGGAAAACACACTACTACTTTTGCGGAAATGTTTGAACTGCCGGGGGGTGGTTATATTATAGATACTCCGGGGATAAAAGGCTTTGGACTGGTTGAATTTGACAAGAAGGAAATTTACCACTTTTTTCCAGAAATATTCAGGCTGTCAGCGGCATGCAAATATAATAATTGTATGCATCTTGATGAGCCGGGTTGTGCAGTAAAAGATTCGGTAGAAAAGGGAGAAATAGAATGGTCGAGATATCGCAGTTATATTAATATTATGATTGATGCCAACTCAAAATACAGATAACTTTGGTGAGTTCTATTATTCATTTATCTTTATTTCTTATATACGGTAAAAGAGATTACATGAAAACTAATATTTGATGAAAAGATTAAGCATATTCTCTTATCTACTTATTATTTTTATTCTGGCAGTAAACGGAATTTATTATAATAACCTCTACCAGAAGCAGATTAATTATGTTAAGCAGCTTCTCAGTCAGCAGGTACAGCTGATAGGTGTTGAGGCAGGTGATGTAAACCTGTATTTTGAAAGCGATATCAGCAGGATCTTTTTCGAGGAAAAAGAAAATATGAATAATTTCTTTACTAACGACTATGCCAAGGAACGAATAATAGAGAGACTTAAATTCTTTTACAGTAAGTACGAGGACTTTGTTGTTAATATCGAAATAACCAACACTCAGTCACAGGTTTTTAACCTCTATAAAGACCAGGAGGAGGAATGGATTGAGAATACCTACCTGAGCCAGATTCAGAAACCAATTGTTAACAGGGAGATGCTGGCCCCTAACCGTGATAAATTTGATTCCTACTACGTGATTATTAATAATAATGATGAAATTATTGGTAACATGATAGTTACGGTGGATTATATAAACTACTTTAATGCGCAGTTTCAGAAATATAAACTCGAAGATTATCAGTGGCAATGGTTAATTGATGATGAGGGTAATATTTTATATATAAACTATCTCACCGAGGATATATTGGAGGCTAAAAACTCTGAAGGCATAAAAATCGGGAACCTGGATGCGATATTAAACGATATAATTGAAGAAATTAGCGGAAACCTGGTTCATACGGTTACTGCCAATGGCGAGTCTGGGAATATTATTTCTTCCTATTATCCGGTTACACTGTTAAAGAGAGATTTTGGGATGGTATTTTCTGCGCCAACCAGTTTCTATCAGACCTATATTATAAGAAATTCTCTGCTTATTGTAAGTTTTACATTATTGATGGTAGTGCTTTTAATCTTCTTTTACAGGAGATTTATCAAGAAGCAGCAACAAGAAAGAATTTTATTAAAGGAATCAGAGCAGACCTTTATCAGGCTTATTGAGCAGATGCCTGTTGGTGTTGTAATAATGAATCCCAATAAGGAGATAATTAAGGCCAACGAAACAGTATCCCGCTTATTTTCTTATAAAGATGCCAGTGAGATGGAGGGTAAGCTGATGCCCGAAAATATCCATTCTGGTGAAGGCCTGTTTTTCGCAGAGAACCTTGGGGCAGGCTATGAGCCCAACCAGTTTATGGTAATTAAGAAAGGTGGTGTGGATATAGTAATTTTCAGGAAGGAAATCCCTGTAGTCTTTAATGGTGAGGAAGCTACTATGGTGGTTCTGATAGACGTTACTCTTCTTGAAGTGGCCCGTAAGCAGGAAGCCAGGGCTAATGAGGCAAAATCTGAATTTCTTGCGAGGATGAGTCATGAAATCCGCACACCCCTTAACGGTATTATTGGTATGGCAGATATACTTGTCGGTATAGAGCAAACGCCAAAGGTTAAGGAGATAGTTAACCTTATTAAGAATTCATCAGATCTGCTACTGACAATTATTAATGATCTTCTTGACTTTTCGAGGATTGAGGCAGGAAAACTTATGCTTGACGAGATTCCTTTTGATGTAAGGAAGGAAATTGAATATTGTCTGAATGTAGCATCAACGACAAAGCCTCCTGAGGTTGAATTTTTAACAGATGTAGACAAGGTTGTTCCTGAGACACTGATAGGCGATCCATTCAGGTTAAGACAGGTGATTTCGAGCCTGTTGACTATTTCGATTGATCATACCAGAGAGGGGAAGATTAAATTAGGATGTAGTATTGAACAGAGTGGTCAGGGGACAATGTTTTTGAAGTTTGACCTAAGGGATACAGGATGTGGATATTCAAGCACTGCATTTAAGAAGATGTTTGGAGATTATATCCAGGCAGAAGGCAAGTCGGTAGTTGATTACGATGGGAAGGGACTAACAGGAGTTATTGCAAAGCAATTAATTGAGATGATGGGCGGTGATCTTATCCCTTCAACACCCTCCGGTATTTCAAAGGATCCGGACTGTCAGGGTGCCCGTTTTGTGTTTACAGTAAAGGTTTATTCTAATAAAAGGCTGGAGAAAAAGTCAGGAGCCGATGATATTAAATCATTCGAAGAGATAAAAACGCTTGTAATAAGCGGGGGACGACAGAGAGATGAGGAACTGCTGGGCTCACTTCATAAGATTGGTTTATCAACCTATGTTACAAGCTGGCAAAAACAGACAATAAATCTTATTAAATCAAACCTGGAGCAGGAGGAAGAAAGATACCGCTTTTTAATAATTCTTGATACCGAAGATTTTGATGGCTTCCAGGTGGCCAAGGAAATCTGGGAGAACGATCTGTTCAGGGAGGTTATAATGCTAATGCTGAGCTCTAATGATCAGAGGGGAAACTATTCTAGATGTATACATTATGGAATAGACGATTACCTGGTTAAACCATTTCATATCAGTGAGCTTTTTAATATTCTTCAGGAACGCTTCCCAAATATAGAGCCGCATCTTGATTACGATCTGGACGGAACCCTTACAAAAGATTTAAATATTCTTGTTGTTGAGGATAATATGATTAACCAGAAGGTAGCATCAACAATATTCAGAAGCCTGGGCTATGAAGCCGACCTGGCCTCAAATGGAGAAGAAGCTATAGATATGGTTGAAGACAAGAATTATGATATTATCTTTATGGACCTGATTATGCCTGTAATAGATGGATTTGAAGCATCCAGGTCGATCCTGGCAAAAAATAAGGATATCTTAATTGTTGCATTAACAGCCGACAGTACTGCCGAATCGATTAAAAAGGCAGAACTATCAGGTATGCAGGGATTTGTACCCAAGCCTGTTACACAGCAGGATATAAGAAAAGTTCTACTTTCTCATTTTTCATAGTATTGGTAAATAAATTAGCAGTAATCGGTGTAGAGGATTTTCTCAGTGCGGCAGAGAAGTATCCTGTAATTGATGTGAGAACTCCGTCAGAATTTATAGCCGGACATATTCCCGGAGCATTAAATGTACCTTTGTTTTCTGATAAGGAAAGATCAGTTGTTGGCACCATATATAAGCAGGAAGGAGAAGAAGCGGCTGTTATTAAGGGGCTGGATTTTGTTGGGCCAAAGATGTCGGATCTTTTAAAGCAGGGAGTTAAGGCGGCCGGCGCAGATAAAAAACTTCTTGTTCATTGTTGGAGGGGAGGACGAAGATCGGCAAGCATGGCATGGCTTTTTTCTCAGGCTGATATAGAATGTCTGCTCCTGGAGGGAGGTTATAAAAACTACAGAAACTATGTTTTTGAAGTGCTTGGGCAGGAAAGAAATATTATTGTTGTGGGAGGAATGACCGGCAGTGGAAAAACAGAAATATTAAAGGAGATCGCACTCCGGGGTGAACAGGTAATTGACCTTGAGGGTCTTGCAAATCACAGGGGCTCAGCCTTTGGAGCAATAGGGATGCCACCACAGCCTTCTACCGAATATTTTGCAAATATTCTTTTCGAACAAATAAGAAAGCTGGATACGGAAAAACGACTCTTTCTCGAAGATGAAAGCCTTAATATAGGATCGGTTTTTATGCCTGATATATTTTATCGTAAAATAAGAGAAGCCAGGGTAATAGCAGTAATGTGTGATATTGATACACGCTTGCCAAGACTGCTGGAAGAGTATGGAAAAATGCCTCCGTCTTTGCTTGAAGATTCTATTAATAGGATAAGGAAGCGACTTGGAGGAAAAGAGGCCGATGAGGCCCTTAAATCAGTAAGGGAAAACAATATGGAAAAGGCAATCAGGATAGTATTACGCTATTATGATAAGACCTATAATTATGGACTGGATAAGAGGGAACGGGATATGGTTATTCAGATAGAAACCCGAAGCGGCGATGCAGGAGAAAATGCATCAAAAGTACTGGATGTGGCCGATTCCTTTTCTGCCTGATTATTGCTTTCTTACCTCTGAGGCATCAAGCCATTTATAAACTTTATCGGATCTTCTTAGCAGATCAGGCGATGGCACAGAACATTTTTCTCCTTTTTCTGCAAGCTCAACATTCTTCATATCAACTCTTATCTCCCCGACAGTATATTCTATAACCCCGGTTGTGGGTCCTATTATCAGAAGCTTATCATGCTTTTTAAGCGAGCCTGTTTCAAGCTTTATCTCAGCTACGGCAATTTTGTTAAAATAATTAGTGATTTTTCCAAGATACACCTTTCTTTTGCTGGCACTCGAACCATAATTATTACTCCATTCGCCAAGCCTCTGACCAAGGTAGTAACCATCCCAGAACCCACGGTTAAATACTGAAGCAACCTGCTCTTTAAGCTTACTTATCAGATCGTCGTTGTAATTATCGTTGATAATAGCCCCGACGGCTGTATTATAGGCATTTGAAACAGTTTTTACATATTCGGGAGAACGGGCGCGCCCTTCAATTTTTAATACTCTCACACCTGAATCCAGCAGCTTATTTACAAAACCTATAGTAGACAGGTCTTTAGGAGACATAATATATTCATTGTCGATCTCCAGTGTATTACCGCTTTCTTTTTCAGATACGATATAAGCTTTTCTGCAGGTCTGATAACAGTTACCCCTGTTTGCCGAATGATTATTTTCGTGGAGGCTCAGATAACATTTTCCTGAAACAGCCATGCACAGGGCTCCATGGACAAACATTTCTATTTTTATCTTTTTGCCCGAAGGACCGCAGATATTATCATTCTCAATTTGCTCGTATATATATCTTACCTGATCGAGATTTAACTCCCTGGCAAGAACAACTATATCAGCCCATTGAGAATAGAATTTCAGGGCTTCTATATTAGTGATATTAACCTGGGTAGACAGATGAACTTCTACTCCGCGCTCCCTGGCATAATGAATGGCGGAAAGGTCGGAAGCAATTATTGCACTTATTCCGCTTTCTTTTGCTGCGTCGACAATCTCTTTCATCTGCTCAATCTCATTGTCGTACATCACTACATTTAATGTGAGGTATGAATTGAGTCCGTTTTTATTGCATATTTCTGCTATCTTCCTCAGGTCGTCGAGGGTAAAGTTGTGAGAAGATCGAGCTCTCATATTAAGCTGCTCAACCCCAAAATATATTGAATTAGCTCCTCCCTGGATTGCAGCCGACAGTGATTCATAAGAACCAACCGGAGCCATTATTTCAATATCTTCTCTTTTCATTATCTGTATTTAAGATAACAAAGGTAGTTATTTTTGTGGCTTCTGTTTATTCAGAATAATCCTGATACATGTTCCCCTGCCCTGTTCAGAGGACCTTACAAAGATCTTCCCGTTATGATATAATTCTATTATTCTTTTGCTTAAGGAGAGTCCCAGTCCCCATCCTCTTTTCTTGGTGCTAAATCCTGGCTTAAAGATGTTTTTAAATACAGATTTATGCATCCCTTTTCCGTTGTCCTGAATATCTATTAATATACCTGCCTGGTTTTCGCTTACCCTGACATTGATCTTCCCGACTCCGTTCATTGCATCTATGGCATTCTTAAAAAGGTTCTCCAGTACCCATTCGAAGAGAGAGACATTAAGGGGTACCAGTATATTTCTGTCAACCATAAGATCTACTTCGTATGATACCTTTGAGCTGGATCTTTTTTTCAGGTAATCAATACTGTTTTCAATTATTAAAATAATATTTTCGGGGTGGAGTTCCGGTCTGGACCCGATACTGGAAAACCTTTCTGTAATTTTTTCAAGTCTTTCTACATCCCTTGATAATTCATGGTGTATATTATCATCAGGGTATTTTTCTTTTATTAGCTCCACCCATCCCTCGAGAGATGATGTTGGCGTGCCAAGTTGATGAGCTGTCTCTTTTGACATTCCCACCCAGACCTGGTTTTGTTCTGACTTCCTGGATATGCTGAATGCAAAATATGCTATTGCAATAAAGAAAATAATTATGCTGAGCTGTATGTAGGGATAATATCTTAATTTGGTAAGAATAATACTCTCGTTATAATATATATAGCTATTCATCCCCCCTCCCAGGGATATAATGATAGGCTCTGATTTGCTTTTTAATCTGCTAAGCTGATTTTCCAAATATTCAGGATTTTCAGATTTAACCGGGTCGAAATTACGATGACCATGAATAACACCGTTTTCGTCGGTCAGAATTACGGGAACTGTATTATTGGATTCAATAATTGACGACAGGAGGTTCAGCACATCTACATCGTCTGTAAGCTCAACAAGCTGTATTGATTCTGCCCAGTGCTCAACCTTCTTCCTTTCTTCTTCTTTTAGTTGTTTAACAAGATTGCCTGTATAAATAAGAGAGGAAACGCCAATAATTATTGCCGCAACAAGTAATAAGAGCTTCCATAATATTTTTCTTCTGTAGATATTCAAAATTTCCTCTTAGTTGTATCCGATTTAAATAGATTTTTAAAAATACCCGGCCTGCTACTCCTGGGGTCTTGCCTTACCGTATTAATTGAGTCTGCCTCTTCCCAGGTAATTCTGAAGCGCTTGCTTGTATTTACCCTGGCCGAAAGAGAATCATTTTTATACCAACCATATTCATCGTTTAATATTGTTTTAATACTTTGTTTTTCTTCCTGGAGACTTGCCTTTATTTCTTCTGATAGCTTTTTTACGTCATAGCTTACCCTGGTTTCCCGATTATCCTTTTCGAGCTTCAGAAAGAGGGTTGTTCTGCCCAGGCCGTCATCCTCTACCTGCCCGAATTCACTAATATATGATCCTGAATTCCGGGCCTTCTTACTTAGTATTTCCGAAAGCAAGATACTTAAATGGTATTCGGAAGTGCCTGAAAAATGCTGCTCTCCTGATAGCGATATATTAAAGGCAGATGAGTTTATTTCCATCGATGGAATCAATAACCTCTGGTCGGCAATAATAAGATCGTTTTTCAGATCGTGAAATTTAATGTCTTCCAGCTCAGATACTTCGATAAAGCGGGACAGCTTAAGCATGGGTTCAAAATTGATAAGCTCTCCGTTTAAAATAGAGTAATTGCCTGATGCAGAGAGAGAAGAAGGAATTATCTTAAAGTTTGGATCAGTTTCTGCACTAATACTGAAAGAGCCCGATAGCTCCCCCCTGATATTTTCAGCCATAATCTGTTTTTGTCCGAAATTATTGAATACAGTAAATGCCTTATTAATATCAATATTCTGAATATCAAACCATCCTTTTGAGAGACGATCTCCCTCTGAATTTTTAATTATTGCAGCATTTCCCGAGACCGACCCGTTGAGGGTCAGTACATTAAACGAATTAATATTAAGAAAGCCCTGCCTGTAACTTAAAATACCATAGAACTGTGAGGATTGAAATTTATTTATAATAAGACTATCTACATTTAAAATAAGGTTAGCTGCTATTCTGTCTTTCAGGTCGCTTCTGTTTTTTTTGATTCCTTCCTGGTTTTCTGCCTTAAGTGGAGGTAATAGGAGGTGTGAATCGAGCTTGTCGGCCCAGATCCCTGCTGTAATATTAATTATGTTGCCGTTCTTAATAAGTATGTTTTCTGCATCTTCTATTTTGCAGTTTAATATCATATTTTGACCAGAGACCTGGTAAGATAATTCATCGGCCCAGATATTATCTGCTATCATAATATTGCCCGAAATATTTTGAATTGGATAATCATAGCCTGTGTGCCTGAGATTAACATTATTAATATGAATATTAATACTTCTTTTTAGTTTAAGCAGCTTATCAAAAGAAAATGTTTTCAGACTTCCGGTCTTTCCCTTTAGTCGGGCGTTAATGTGTGCTTCGCCAGACAGGGTTTCAAGCTTATTGAAGGGGTGAGTGATGCTTAGTTGACCAAGGTCAACATTACCATTAACTATCAGATCCAGGTCTGGAGAGACAAGATTTTCCAGATTTAGGGAACCCCTGAAAACAGAACCCGCATATTTAGTCTGAAACATGTTAATATTGGCCGCGAAACTCCCGGAGGGATCTTTAAAGTTAAGGCTGACGCTTGTATTTTGTTTATCGAGCACTATACCGTAACAGAATTCTTTTTTAAGTGGGAAACAATTTACCAGAGCATCCAGATCTGTATTATTCGAAGCTATATTCAGGGAAAGAATCCTGTCACTATGATCAATATGACCATTTATAGTAAGAGTCTGATTATTAATAATTAAATCAAGTTGATTGAAGTTAATAGAATCTTTGGACAGTAATAATTTCCCTTCAAGTTCTCCATTGAGTACAGGATTGAGAACTGTTTTTTCTTTTGCGCTGATACTGTTGATATCAAAATTACTTTTTACCTCGATGCTTGTCCTCTTATCAGTCAGGGATAACCGACCCTCTGCATTATTGACATAGGAGTTAAGAATAAACTTATTTTGCTTGTTGATATAAGTAAACCCGGTGTTTTCGATTTTTATATTTTGCAGGTCGAATGATATTTTTGAAGAATCGTTTTTATATTCTTCTTTCAGTATGCGGCTGCTCGTAAGACCCAGAGAGTCTTTTATGATCAGGAGATTGCCATTCTTTACAGCCAGTCGCTCGATCGAGTATTTCTTCTTTAAAATATCCCTTACATTGAATGAGGCGTAGATATTTTCGGCCTTAAGAAAATTACTGTTAACAGGTATGCTGTCAGAGCTGAAATTATATTTTACAGGCGACCCGATAGAAATATTCTTAAATTCGACAGTTGCCTTAGGAAAGCCTTTTAACAATGAAAAGCTTACTTTTTCAACATCTATATCTGTTTCTGTATACTTATTTACCTCGCTGCGGAAAATTTGAGTTATTCGGCCCTGAAATATAAGCGAAAGGCCTGTTAGCAGGGCAAGTGCTAACAAAATGGTAATAAGCAGGTACCTGGATATTTTCAGGATAATTTTCATTAAAGCCTATTATATTCACGCTGCATCCGAAACTGTGCTATGCAGATAATTAAAGCAGAAAGGATAAATCGCTGTTGGTGCCTGTCTCAAATGGAGTATCTCCTTTTCTGAAGATTCTCATCTCTCTCGGGCCAATTAGCTTAAGATTTTTTTCTTCAAGGAGAAGCATTGTTCCTTCCCTTAGCCCTACCACATATATACCCGGGTTTATTTCCAGGAACTCCTGTATCCTCTGTTCTCTTGTTTCTCCTGCATGGCCATCGGGGTTAGCGTCGAGGTAATGAGGATTGATCTGGAAGGAGATCAGATTAAGGGCATTGAAGCTATCAGGTTCAATTATTGGCATATCGTTGGTGGTTCTGAGGGTAGGACAGGCCATATTAGAACCTGCGCTCCATCCGATATACGGAGTGCCACTTAATACTTTTTTCCTGATAGGGTCTATCAGTCCATTATCCTGTGTCATTTTTAATAATTGCCAGGTGTTTCCACCTCCAACAACAATTGCTTCCGCTTCTTCCACGGCTTTGACAGGATCTGCACTATGGTGGATTGATACAATATCATGGCCAATTTCTTTAAAACGATTGGCGACTTTAGTTTCATAATCGTCGAACGAAAAGCTTACACCTGCATAAGGAATAAAAAGTGCCTTTACCGGCTTATCTCCAAGAAATTTTTTAATATTATTTTTCGGATAATCGAGATATTCTTCGCCTGCATTTGTTGAATTACTTATCAATAACAATTTCATATTAGTAAGTTTAATTAAATATTTGTGTATAAGGGTAATAGTTCATCAATATTTTTGTTTCGCGGGTCTGGTTCGACTTCAACCGAATAGAATTGATTTTTAAGAATATTAAATATTAATACCTTGCCCGAAAGCACCTGTTCGATCTCAAGGATTATTTTTATTGTCTCGCTGGCCATTATTGTCCCGGTTATTCCCGGTAAAACACCCAGCAGGCCGGAGTCTTTGGGTTTTGGATCTCTTTCCCTGGAAGAGTTTTGTGGATTATAACACCTGTATGTCGGACCCTGCCTGTAATTGAAAACAGATACCTGGCCTTCAAATTTATATATTGCTCCGTGTACCATTGGTTTATTTAATATCAGGCTGCAATCGCTGATGGCATACCTGCTTTCATAATTATCTGTGGCATCGATCACCAGGTCGAATTGTTCTATAAGAGACAGGGCATTTTCATTATTAAGCCTGATATTAAAAATTTCTATATTAACATTATTATTCTGATTAATTAGCCTGTCTCTTGTTATTATCGACTTTAATTTACCCACATCGCCCGATCCATATAATATCTGACGATGCAGGTTACTATCGTTAACCACATCATATTCCACAATTCCTATATTGCCAACTCCTGCAGCACACAGGTATTGCAGTGACGGGCAACCGAGTCCTCCTGCTCCAACAACAAGAACCCTGGCATTCTTTAGTTTAAGCTGGCCTTTTTCAGAGATCTCAGGCAGCATTATATGCCTGCTGTATCTTCTTTTTTCAATATCACTTAATACACCTGAATACATATTCTTTTCAGCTAATGAATGATTAACAAAGATAGATTTTAGGGAGCTAAAGAACAAGATAAGAAAAACCCCGCTTTAAGGGCGGGGTTTACTGTCGTTAACAGGTAATATATTATTTTCTAATCAAATGTGAAAGCCACTCCTACCTGCAGCGGATACAGTTCGGGTCCTTTGTTTTCCTGGAAGAGTCTGTTCATATAGTAAGTAGCATAAAGCTGAAAGCTTTCATATCCTAATCTTACTGTTGGCCCATATCTGAATATATTAAGGCTGTAGTCGTCTTTTTCTTTTATTTTTTCCTTACCTCCGTCAAAATATACGAGTTTGGTTTTTGATCCCAGCTTGGCTCCACCTATTACTCCACCGGCAATATTAATGTTATTACCTCTGCCTACTGGAATTTGTGCTTCCACTAATAAGGGGACAACAAAGTATGTTGTTGTAAATTTTGATTTTTCGAGAGAGATGCCATCATCATTTGCATTGTATTCGATAATTACTCCATCGTTATCTTTCATTATATTATTGTTGCCGTCGAAGAAATAGGAGTTAAATTCAAATCCAAGCCCTGTAACCAGACCAAAATGTCTTGTAAGACCTATTCCCAGCTGTCCGAAATTGACATTAAAGTTATATGATTTTCCGGTATTGAGGTCCATAAAATTATCCTGGGCAGGAAGAGTAAATGAATAGTCTGAAGTAACATAATTATTAAGTCCGAATTCAACACCCGACCAGTGGGGGGTAAACCTGTTACGCGATCTTCTTCTTTTTTCGCCTCTGTCTTCATTATCCTGGAAGTGTTCTTCGTAATCATTATAACGATCGATCTTCATGGCAGGTATTTTGCCATTTTCAGTAAGCGTGATACCTCTGTCACCAAGTCTTATTTTTAATTCGTCGCCATCATTTACAATCTTTAAACCTGAGCTATTGTTATTTACAATTATTTCGGGTTCCTGCATAGAATCATAATAGCTTAAAAAAACAGGCTCCTGAGCTGATAAGCTTATAATAAAAGCTGTAAGGGCAAATAGTAATAATATTCTTTTCATGTCTTAGTAGTTTTCTGATTATTAATTTTATCCTGAGACGGATAGACGGAATAAAAGTTACAGCTCGTCTGTAATATTTTTATTTTTATGATCAAGCTTGATCAACTGGGACGTGAATCTGAACGAAGCCAGTTTCCCGTCATCGCCTGCCTCCTTTTCAAACTGCATATCCCATCCCAGCAGTTTGTTTAAGCCATTTATGCTTACATCTGCCACCTCGTATGCTTTAAGCTTGTCGGTATTACCGACATCCTCTTTAAGCAGGTGTTTGCGGAAATTCATTGCAAAAAATTGTCGCGGACTGAGATCAGTGGGTACATCTTCATCCATAATTGCTTCTGCAGGAATCATTGAAAGAAGGGCAAGGTGATCCGGGGCAGTTGATATTTTAACATTATTGATAAAAGCCTGACTATCCGGTGCTACAATAATTCGTTTTTCTTCAATATCTGCTGCCGTTTCTTTATTTCCCCGTTCTTTAATATTTATAGATTTCAGTTCCTGTCTTTTTGATATTAGCACCGGTGTAATAAGTGGTGCAGAGCTTTCAGGAATATTATTTGTATTATTGAAGGGAAGCAGGTAGGCAGAATTATATGTATAAGAATTTTCTGATTGACGGGGGATAAGAACAGATAGAGATATTAACAGGGTAACGATAGCGGCTGATGCCACTATTCTGAATGCATACTTTGCTATTCCGGCTCTGAGAGGAATCCTCTTTAAAGTTATTTTGTCAGGATATATAGTATTGTCGGGTTTAAGCCTGAGTGTCTTATATGTCTCCGCTTCTGTCCTGGCTTTTTCTGAGCGAATAAGCAAGGATGAAAATTCTCTTTCTGTTTCCGGACCAAGATCATTTTCAGCGAGAGCAATAGCACAATGTTCAATTGCCTCAGGATCTTCATTATCGAGCTCCTTCTTCAGGGATGCCTTATCAATCCGTATAGAAATGTCGGGATAAAGGGTCAGTCTGCCGAAAGAGTTAAATTCATGCATAAGATCAGGATTCAGCTCGAGAAAATGAAGTAGCTTCTTCTCTTCGGCATCGCTGAGAGATCCGTCGTAATAGTCTGATATCCAGACCTGGTAGTTATTTAAGTTAACTTCCATATCAGACTACAAGAGCTATATTTCCAATCATTTTCCTCATTGCCATTCTTCCCCGATAAATGTTTGTTTTTACCTGGGCCTCCGTCTGCCCGGTAATCTTAGATATTTCTATATAAGAATATCCTTCATAATCCCTAAGTAATAATACCGACTTATAGTTGTCGGGTAATTTTTCAAGACACCTGTGCAGCACTTCATTCAGGTCGCTATATCCTTCTGTACTTCCTTCCGCCTCAAAGAATTCGTCGCTTACTACCATTCTTTTTTCCTTGCGTATAATATCGATCATGGTATTATAGGACGTTGAAAAAAGCCATGCTTTAACCTTTTTGTATTCAAGTCCGTTAATATTTTTCCATAGTTTCTCATAAGCATCCTGGACAATGTCTTTTGCCCTCTCCTCATCACCAATACTCTTCAGGATAAAGCGGTAAACCCTATCCGAGTATTCATCAACGGCCCTGTTGTATTCTTTAAGTGTCATACTGTATGTTACAATCTTAAGACGGATAAAGTTCTGAAAAGTTTCAGGAAAAATGTATAAAATGGGTTTTAAAATATTGAAAAGCCTGAGAATAGGTTTAAGTGGTTTAAGAGTCCCGGACGTGTAAGCAGCGTGGGGCAAATGGTACGGGGTTGCCAGCCCATGGCTGGCTATTGGCCGGTAGCGTTGAAAGGCAACCCAGTCCCCTGCTCTTTGCTCTGTACCCCTTGCTCTTTGCCCTTACCCCGGTTTCCGGTCTTCTTATATATTTTCCTGGCAGTAAGATATATTTTTCCCATCAATATGTATATCTTAGTGTCTGCGATACAATCCGTGCAACAAACAAATACATCCAATATAATATATTAGTTTAATGCACCATTGTGTCCTTATTTCTAAGTTAGAAACAATATTTACAACTCGATGAAACACTTATTCTTAATAATTTTTATCATACTTTTTCCTATTCTTTCTTTCGGACAAAGAGATTACATTTCTACTGAAAGCACAAAGATTTCAGGGATTAAACTAATAAGAAGTAGAGATCTGGAAAATTCAATGTTCTGTCAGGAAGAAAGAAGCGATAGTATAATAAAATACTCACCGTATGAGCTGGAAGAATATGGATTTAAAAATGGCAGAAGTTATATTTCGAAGGATATTCAAATAGCAGACTTATCTAAAAAGGTTTTTCTTGAATGCTTACAGAAGGGAAAAGCAACTTTATATTATTATAAGGGTAAAAATATTCAAACTTTTTTTATAGAAAAAGATAGTATGCCGTTTGCTGAGCTTCCAAAGCACAATCCTCAAAATATTAAATATTCCAAACAACTTTTAAATATTACTAAAGATTGTCCTGAAGTTACAGATGCATGTAAACTCGCAGCTTACTCAAAAAAGTCCTTATCCAAACTGTTTGAAAGATATAATAATTGTGAGCTAAAGCCTTTCCCTCATTTTAAATACGGAATCATAATTGCTTATGTAAATCCACGTGTAACTCTGTCAAATGAAAAGAAATATGAGGTTCCATTTATACCTGTCACAAATAATTATTTAGAATACTTTGATTATACTAACGATGGCAGCTTCTCTTCAGGTATATTTATGGATTATCCAATTCTTGTAAGTGACTATTCCTTACGTATTGAATTGTTATACTCCAGGCACGAATATTCATACAATGAATCAATCGAGGACAAAGATCTTGATTTAACTGCCAATTATTCTTTAATAAATATACCTGTTCTTATCAGATATACCTATCCTTCAAATAATATTCGTCCATTCGTAAACATCGGTTTTAATGCTTCCTATTTAATAAAAAAAGAAACCCTGTTGTATGAGTCGACCATCGAGACAAATACTTTAAACATAAACACAACTGATTTAAACTCATTATTTGGCAGCTATCTGATGGGATATGTAATAGGAACCGGGATAGAGCATAAACTAAGGCTTAGAAATTCACTCTTTTTTGAGTTAAGATATATTCACCAATATGGATTGGACAATCCTAAGTCGATACAACTTGATGGTTTTAATTTATTAACAGGCATAAATTTTTAAATATGAAAAACAGAATATTGTTTCTTGCATTATTAATAATATTAAGTATTAATTCATATTCTCAAATTGCTTTTGAAAATGGATATTTCATTAATGAATCTAATCTAAAAACTGAATGCCTGATTAAAAATATTGAATGGAAAAGTAATCCAACTGAATTCGAATACAGGCTATCCCCAACTGAGGCTATTCAAGTTGCGAATATTGATACAGTAAAAGAATTTGGAATTAATGGTTATTCTAAATATATCAGAGCTTTAGTAAAAATAGACAGATCTGGTGATATGCTATCTAATTTGAGTTATGAAAGAAACCCGAATTTTCAGGAAGAACAGCTATTCCTTAAAGTACTCATTGAGGGCAAGGCATCTTTATTTCTTTATACTGATGGTAGTTTGACTCGATTTTTCTATAAATTGAATGATTCTGATATAAGCCAATTAGTCTATAAACGTTATTATCTCGATGAAAATAATATTCAGAACAGTAATAGGCGTATGGCTTATAACAACTATTTTAAGCAACAGCTTTTGCTAGACCTAAAGTGCCCGGGAATTAGCTTTGATGATGCTAATAATACCGATTATAACAATAGGGATTTAAAACGCTTCTTCGTAAAATATAATGAATGCTCTAATTCTACCTATACCAATTACGATCCAGAACAAAAGAAAGACTTAATTAATTTATCGCTTCGGCCAGGTTTAAATTATAGCAATTCAATTATTCAGGGCCTCCTGTCGGATGAACTGAATACTGATTTTGGAAATAAAGCAACTTTTAGATTAGGAATTGAAGCGGAATTTATTTTACCATATAATAGAAGCAAATGGAGCGTAATTTTCGAGCCAGGCTATCATTCTTACAAGGCAGAAGAAAGAAGAGAATCAAGCACTGTTGTTGGTGATACACTTGTCTCAGATATAAATTATCAGTCTATCGATTTTTTACTTGGCCTTAGATATTATTTCTTTTTAAATGATGTATCAAAAATCTTTATAAACCTTTCATACATATACGATTATTCTTATAATTCAGATATTAAGTTCAAGAGGATTGATGGTTCTATATTTAACGAATTCGGAATTGAGCATAGAGGAGGAAACCTGGCTCTGGGATTTGGTTATAAATATAAAGACCGATATAGTTTAGAAATGCAATATCAGACAAATCGTGAATTTTTAAGTAATTCATCCTGGGAATCAGAATATAAAACATTATCAATAGTATTTGGATACTCATTATTTTAAAGATATCCTATAACATGCGGTCATATTTATTCCCGCAACGATTGAAATTAAGACAGAGAGAATTTGATTTTGTATTGATTCAGACAGGTGATGTTACCAATATTGATAGTACTGGTGCAACTTTTCAAGCCAGAATTTCTGATTTAATTGATTCAAAAAATATGAAATCGAAGTAATAATATTAACAAACTCTGTCCAAAATGCGGTAAAATCAATAGCGCCATTCCCTTTCGTCCTTTGTCCTTCGTCTGCCCATTAGTTTCCTGTTTCCCTTTTAACTTTTCACTTTTTCCTTAAATCCCCTCTGCTGCAGTCTGGCTCCTCGCTAAATTAGCCCACCGTGCTAATTATTAACGCTCAGCCCTGCCTTGAGTCTTGTGCCTTATAGACTCATTACTCACAACTCACCTCTTGGCCCTTACCTCTTTGCTACAAAACTCCCGGAATTATAGCCTTCCTGTTTTCCGGGTAATCAGAAAAGGTTTCACGATACCATATATGGTGATGAATTGCCCTTGGGATAAGATTTACAGCAGTCCATATGGCAAAAGATAAACCGGGGAGCGACCATGTCATTATTGCAAACCCGGTCCATTCCACTATTTCTCCTCCAAAATTAGGGCAGGAGACTTTTCTATAGAGCCAGTGAGTTGGTATAAAATATCCTTTACCTTTTTTTCTTCTTAGTCTGATAAGGTGATTGTCGGCCAGCTGGTTTATTATAAACCCCGTAATAAACATGGCGACACCAATTATAAACCTGGGATCACTTATCCAGGAAGTATCATAAACCCCCTGCCCCATACTCCCTGCTCCCTGCCCCCTGCTCCCTGCCATATACCCCAGCCAGTATCCGTTAATAAATGCATTAACAAGGTTAAAAACCATAGCCAGCAGCATTATTAATACAGGCATCTGCTTCCCCTTTGTTCGTGTTCTGAGGGGATAGATTAAAACCCTGTTAAGGTAGTGTATTACCCAGAATACAAAGAATACCCATATAGGGCCTGCTCCTCGGTTTACCCCTGTAAGAAAAAGAACTGTAAAAAGCGCAAGAGATGGCAGCTCCATAAGCATCCATCCTGTACGGTTGTCTATCATTGGTCCCCACGACCTGTCTGAATGTCGTCCATAGGGAGCTTTTACTTTAATTAAAACAGGAAAGAGGACTATTGCCAGCAATATCCATATTATTACAATAAGTTGATAGCTAAGGGGCGTCATTTAATTCTATTGTTATAAGATCTTATACTTCCTTATGTCTGAAGCAATCAACAAGGTGATCGTTTACCATTCCTGTTGCCTGCATATAAGCATAGATAACAGTTGAGCCAACAAATTTGAATCCTCTTTTTTTCATGTCTTTGCTTATAAGATCTGAAAGATCTGTTTTAGCCGGCATATCCTTCATGGTTTTGAAACGGTTAACAATTGGTTTACCGCCGGTAAATAGCCATATATAATTGCTAAAGGAATTGAACTCCTGCCTTACCTGCAGAAAAGCCTTTGCATTTGATATTGTTGCCAGTATCTTTAGTTTATTTCTAACAATACCTTTATCATCGAGCAAAAGATTAACCTTTGCATTATCATATTTTGCTATCTTGTTATAATTAAAATCATCGAAGGCCCTTCTGAAATTTTCGCGCTTTCGGAGTATTGTAATCCAGCTTAATCCGGCCTGGAAGGTTTCAAGAATAAGGAACTCAAATAAAAGATTATCATCGTATACCGGAACACCCCATTCTTTGTCGTGATAATCTATATAGAGCGGGTCGGTTCCGGCCCAGGGACATCTTGTTTTTATCATCTCTTGGGGTTTAAAAAACCGGCTCCATCAGGAGCCGGCTAATATTTAATCTTTAAAACTAATAACCGAGAATTGCGAGTATGCCTTTGGCTGATAAGTGTTTCGGGCTTGCCGAAGGCAATATCTAATCAACTCCCTTATATACCCTTACCCAATCAACCTCCATTGAGGAGCTACCGTGAATTGGCTTTTCCAGTCCGCCTGTAAATACCATATATAATGGTTCCTGGGGCAGATCAGCGGTCTGGGTAAATATTACGACATCGTTGATTTTCCAGACCATTTTATCGGGAGTCCATTCAAGGGAATAAATAAAGAAATCCTTTCCGTATTTAGAACTGATAGATGTTTTAACAGACTTAGTGGCACTGCTGAAATAATCTATCCAGACTTTTCCCTTACCGGTGCGGCAGATATCTATATGAGGAGTAATCTTATCTCCAAGCAATCTGAATGCATGAGACGGACCAACTGCTGTATTAAGTTTAATCTTGGCCTTAAATGTTCCATATTGCTGTCTGAAGCTTTTACTTGTATTTACCAGGCCGGAAGTATAGCCGAATTCCTTTAGCCTGAAGCCTCCAAGGAGTGGATTCCAGACTTTCCCATCTGCCTTTTGTGGTTTTGTACATATTTGCAAAAGGCTGCTTCTTACCTCTGTATTATCTTTATCAGTGTAGCAGTGAAGGTCAGTTTCCTGCGAATAATGGTCTTTAAATAATTTGTCTGCCCAATAATGATTGGTAAGCCATAAGTCTTTGTTAAGAGATTCACCCTCAAATTCGTCGCTAAAGGTAAGTTCTCTTTTCTTAAGCAGGTCAAATTTATTGGAATCCTTTACCTTGAGGTACCATACTATATCATCGCTCTTTTTAAGCTTTTCATATTCGTGTTCAGAGATATACATATCTGATTTTTCGAATCTTTTTTTATCCAGCAGGTATTCCTTACGGGATTTAAATTCCTCAGATGCCAGGTAGTCCTTTAACTCTTCCAGTCTTGAGAGTTTTTGCGAACCATCGATCTGTTTAAAGTTTGCCAGCTCCTTCGAATCCCTGAACTTATAATATGCTTTAATATCAGGGTTTGACTTTAAATTATTAAATTCATTCAGCAGTTTCTGGTCGTCTGAGCCTTTAAACTCTTTGGATTTTTGCTTCTGCCTGAACTCTCCGGATTCTACGATCTTCTTAAGATCTTCATATTTGCTGATCTTATCAGATCCATCAAGTTCATTGAATTTATTGAGCTGTGTCCCATTAAGAGTTTTAAAATACAGTTTAATGTCTTTTGCTTTTTGAAGCTTCTTAAACTCGTTTTCCTTATGATACTCTTCAGATGTTTTAAAACTAAGACCCTCAATTTCTTTTTTCTTTGTTTTAAAGTCAGCTGAGTTAACTACTTCATCCAGCTCATTAAATTTCTTTAGTTCATCAGAATCTGAAAAAGTCTTGAATTTTTCAAATTCATTTATCAGGTCTATTTCGGCCTGTTCTATCTTGCCTGTTTTTGGGATAAAGCCCAGGGCTAATTTTAGGTTTGCCATAGCTAGGTGTTTTTTGCTTTGTTGGTTAAAGATACAAATTCTTTTTTAAAACAGACAAAAGACTAAAGACGAAGGACAAAAGCGTTAATTGAACAATTGGTCATAGTATAAATTTATTTATGGCTAATGCGCCATTATTATAAGATTAAGCAGCAACTATTTTGTATGAACGGGATTAAATATTAATATATTTATTAATATAAAGTGCTATATAGCAATACGATACGATAAATCTGAATTTTTTTATGTAAAATACTTGACAGAGGGGGTATTATTGTTTTATATTTGAACAGTCGTTCAATTAAAGACGATTTTATTTTTTTCCATATAAATGACTGAACGCTTAATCAAAAATATATGTCACCCAGGACCAAACAACAATTTAGAGAGATAAGGGAAGGAAAAAAGGCTCTGATAATGGGAGTGGCCCTTGAGCTATTTGCCGAAGAGGGTTTTCACAGTGCATCTATAAGTAAGATATCTGCAAGGGCCGGTATATCTAAAGGATTGCTGTATAATTATTTTGAAAGCAAAGAACACCTTATAAAGGAGATAATTGAGGATGGCCTTGACCGTGTCTTTGATATGCTTGATCCCAATAGGGATGGTATAGTAACAAGGCAGGAGATGCAGGCCTTTATTGAATTAATGTTTGATATGATGAGATCTAACCTTAAATTCTGGTCCTTATATTTGTCTCTTATGCTGCAGCCTCCTGTTCTTGAACTGGTAAGGGATAGAATTGAAAAGCTCTATAGCAGCTATATCCCTATGCTCACAAAATATTTTGAGGCACTGGGGCATGAAGATCCATTGACCGATGCCTATATCTTCGGCTCTCTTCTTGATGGAGTAGGGTTTGGTATAATAACTAATCCTGAGAATTTTCCACTTGAAAAAGTTAAAAACAGACTGATACAATTATACTGCTCATAAAATCTTCTAATATGAAAAGACAATCATTAATTCTGAAGTTTATCTCTTTGCTCTTAGCCCTTTGTCCTTTGCTACTCAAAGCTCAGGATGCTAAAGAGATAGTAAGAATGGCCAATGAGAAATTTAACGGTGAAAAATCCAGCGTAGGGCTTATGTCTATGACAATTGTCAGACCAACATGGGAAAGGACAATTTCCTTTAAAAACTGGACATCAGGCACTGAGAACGCATTAACATTAATAACAGCTCCTGCAAGGGACAGGGGTCAGACATTTCTGAAGCGCGGAACAGAGATGTGGACATGGACGCCATCGATAAGCAGGCTTACGAAACTTCCCCCGTCAATGATGTCGCAGGGATGGATGGGATCGGACTATACAAATGATGATATTCTTAAAGAATCGTCGGTTGTAGACGATTATACTCATAAGATTATCGGAGAGGAAGAAATTGACGGAAGGCCCTGCTATAAGATTGAGCTTGTGGCAAAGGAAGATGCAGCTGTAATATGGGGTCATCAGATAAGGTGGATCGATAAGAAGGATCTGTTATTTCTTAAATCGGAACTCTATGATGAGGATGGCTATCTTATCAGAACAGAGCTTGGGAGTGATATTAAATTAATGGATGGAAGGCTTATTCCAACAAGGCTCGAACTGATACCTGAAGAAGAAGAAGGATATAAGACTATTGTGGTATTTGAGAAACTGGAATTTAATAAGCCGGTAGATGAGGGATTTTTCTCTCAGCAGAATATGAAAAGAGTAAGATAAAATCACTTATAATGAGAAATTACAAAATGGCCTGGAGGAATCTATGGAGGAATCGCAGGCGAACCATGATAACAATAGCTTCAGTCTTTTTTGCTGTCTTTTTTGCTCTTTTGATGAGGTCCCTGCAGCTGGGGACATATGATTATATGTTTAATAATATAATTGAAACATATTCGGGACATATACAGATTCAGAATGAGCATTTCTGGGAAGACAGGATTGTTGACAATACTTTTGAATTTAATGACGAGCTAAGAGATAAGTTGATGGCTGATGAAAATGTTATTACTGCCATACCCCGGTTTGAATCATTTGCCCTGGCATCAAGCGGTTCCAGAACAAAAGGAGTAATGGTAATGGGAATTGATCCGGAAAAGGAATCTGATCTTTCAGATGTTAAGAATAAGCTGGTTAAATATACCTTATCTGATAAAGCAATTACAGCCCTTGAGAAGGAAGATATACCCTCCGGAATAAAATCCAATATGCAACTTTTTAGTGGTAATTCATATGCATCTGATGGACGGATTCTTCTCGACCTCGGGGTTAAGGAAAAGGATACGGATTCGATATTAGCATTTCTTAAGAAATATGCCTCTGTTGATAATAGCTACCTTGTCTCTGGCGAGCCCGGAGCATTGCTTGGCAGCAGTCTTGCCAGATACCTTGGACTGCAAAAAGGAGATACTATAGTACTTCTGGGCCAGGGTTATCATGGCACAACAGCAGCAGGTAAGTATGTAATTAAGGGTCTTGTAAGTCTGCCCGCCCCCGATCTTGAAAGCCAGATAGTTTATCTGCCGGTGGGCATCTGCCAGAATCTTTACGGAGCAGAGGGAATGCTGACTTCAATTGCCTTAAAGCTTAATAATACAAAGGATAAGGATGTTGAAAACACAATTTTCAGGCTTGAGGAAAACCTCGAATCACCATACCGGGTGCTGGGCTGGAAAGAAATGAATGAAACGATAGTACAACAGATGGAAGCAGATAATCAGAGTGGTATGATTATGATAGGTATATTGTATCTGGTAATTGCTTTCGGGGTATTCGGAACAGTATTAATGATGACCGCCGAGAGAAGGAGGGAGTTTGGAGTAATAGTATCAATAGGCATGCAAAAAGTTAAACTGGCTTCCATTATGGTAATAGAGATGCTATATATCGGATTGTCGGGAATTTTACTGGGAGTAATAGTTTCAACACCTGTTATTATATATGGATTTTATCATCCAATAAGGTTATCGGGAGAGGTGGCAAAGATGATGGAGGATTATGGTTTTGAGCCGGTAATGGCCTTTCTTTGGATTGATAAATATTTTCTCTGGCAGTCTGTAGTTGTGGGAATTATAGTCTTGTTATCGGTGTTTTACCCTGTAAGGAAAATATTAAGACTGAAAGAAATAAATGCTATCAAGGCTTAAAGAATACAGAAATGATTACAAAAACAGCTTGGAAAAATATTTGGAGAAACAAGGTAAGAAGCCTGGTAGTGATAGGATCTGTCGCAGTAGGGATCTTTTGCGGAGTCTTTGCTATAGGCGTAATGGAGGGGGCAATGAAACAGAGAATAGACTCTGCTCTTAACAATGAGGTTTCAGACATTCAGCTTACTAATCCTGATTTCAGGTCGAATAATGACCTGGTATATAGTATAAGCAATGCCGGTGCTATAAGGAGTAAAATTACTAAGGTTGACGGTGTCGAATCGGTGGCTTCAAGAACCGTGGTAATTGGAATGGCCAATTCAGCATCAAAAAGTCAGGGAGTGCAGATAAACGGAATTATTCCCTCCGAGGAAAAAGAGGTATTTACTCTTTATAAAGAGCTGGCTCCTGAAACAGGCGAATATTTTAGTAAGGAGAAGGGATATGGTTATGCGTATATTGGAGTTGACCTTGCAAAATCGCTTAATATAATAAGATATATAGTAGATGATGATCTCTTCGGGGTACTGAGAGAACAGCAGGTGCCTGAAAAGACAATAGAAAAGCTATATCGGTTTAAGGATACCAGATTCAAGAATGAAAAAAGTTTTAAGAAAGAACTGAAAGATGTTCTGGATAAAACGGAGTTACAGAAATATGGATATATTATCAGAAAGGAAGCTGAGAATTTTAGCCAGAGAGCAAGACTTACTCTAAGCTTTCTGGATAGTGAGAATAATATGACAGGCGGCAGGTTCCGCATTGTCGGGCTATATGATATACCAAATAGTATGTACGAAAATATGCAGGTATTTGTAATGCAGGACCAACTTCTTGACCTGATTGGATCAGAGAATATCGTTCATGAACTTATTGTAAAAGTTAGCGACCCCGGGCAGGCCAGTGACGTGGCCGGTGAACTATCTGGCTTATTCCCTGATCTTCAGGTAATGACCTGGCAGAAACTTGCTCCCGACCTGGCAATGATGTCGGAGATGACCGGTATTATGTATGGCTTCTTTATGGGAATAATACTGGCTGCGCTGGCCTTTGGCATCGTAAATACAATGCTTATGGTTGTTCTGGAAAGAACCAGGGAGCTGGGCATGTTGTCGGCTATTGGAATGAATAAGAAAAAGATCTTCAGGATGATAATGACAGAGTCTGTCTTTCTTTCATTAAGCGGGGGTCTTGTCGGAATGGTGTTGGGGAAGATACTTATCTGGGCAAGCTCTAAAAATGGTATTAGTCTTACATCTATGAAGGAGGGATTTGAAGGGATGGGTTTTTCGGCTATTATTTATCCTGATATAGGGAACGATTTCTTTTTACTGGTAGTTATACTGATAATTATTACGGGTATTTTATCCTCAATATACCCTGCCCTGAAGGCCTTAAACCTTGATACGGCAGAAGCACTTAGAACTGAATAAGAAACAATATAAAATAAACAACAATGAAAGTACTTGAATTAAACGATGTACATAAGATATATAACGAGACTGAAGTGGAAGTCCATGCCGTTAATGGAGTTAACCTTGATTTTGAAGAAGGTGAGTTTGCGGCTATTGTGGGTCCTTCCGGGTCGGGAAAAACCACTCTTTTAAATATGATCGGGGGTCTTGATAAACCATCATCAGGAAAAATTCTTGTTGATGGTAAGGATCTGGCAAAGTTTAAATCTTCGGAGATAATCGACTTCAGGATGAGGAATATTGGCTTTGTTTTTCAATCTTATAATCTTATCCCTGTTCTTACGGCGAAGGAGAATGTTGAATTTATAATGAGTCTTCAAAAGATGCCGAAAGCAGAAAGGGAAAGGCGTACAATGGAGCTGCTTGAATCTGTTGGACTCGGCGACAGGGCAAACAGTCGACCTTCAAAGCTTTCCGGTGGTCAGCAGCAAAGGATTGCCGTAGCAAGGGCCCTGGCATCAAAGCCAAAGTTTATTCTGGCCGATGAGCCTACTGCCAACCTTGACTCAAAATCAACGGCTAACTTGCTCGAGATAATGGAAAAGCTTAATAAAGAAGAAAATATAACCTTTATTTTTTCAACTCACGATGCAAGAGTGGTTAAGAAGGCAAGAAGGGTTATTACCCTTGAAGACGGGAAGATTGTTTCTGATAAAATCCATTGATTTATGAGGCTTTCTATTCTAAAGCTTAATGTGCTATTACTACTCTTATTGTTTATTGTTCCTGCAAATGCTCAGGAGGGAAATACAGGTGTAACGGCAAAGGGCTATGTTACGACAATGCAGAGTGCGATGTTTGAGGATTTCAGCGACTTATGGACCACAGATAACCTGATACATAACCGCCTGAATTTTAGATTGTATTCCGGATCGAGACTAAGCTTTGGGCTGGAGATGAGGAACAGAATCTTTACAGGCGACATGCTTCGTCTGGATCAGGAGTATGCCACAAGGATTGACCGGGACAGGGGCTGGCTTGATATGAGCTGGAATATAATTGATAAGGAATCTGTGATTTTTAACACTTTTTTCGACAGACTCTGGGTCGACTATAGCGGAGATAATTACCAGGTACGGCTGGGCCGTCAGCGGATAAACTGGGGACAGGCCCTTGTATGGAACCCCAATGATGTGTTTAATGCTTATTCCTATTTTGATTTTGATTATCCCGAGCGACCCGGAAGCGATGCAATAAGAGTACAAATATACCCCACATTCTCATCAACGATAGAATTTGCGGCCAAGGTTGATTCAGACGAGCAGATAACAGTGGCAGCTTTGTACAGGTTTAATAAGTGGGGTTACGATATACAGTTTCTGGGTGGATATGTTGGAGGTACCGACTGGGTACTTGGAACCGGATGGTCGGGGGCCTTTGGTAATATCTCTTTCAGGGGAGAGATAAGCTGGTTTCAACCCGAAAATAATTTCAGAGATAGCACAGGAACAGGGCTTTTTACTGTGGGCCTAGACAGGTCTTTTTCGAATAATGCCACCCTGCAGTTTCAGGTAATGTACTGTAATTCTCCTGTTGATTTTAACGACTTTGACTCTTTTTATGCCGGTAATCTTTCTGCAAAAGACCTGGCTTTTTCAGATATTTCTTTATTCGCCGCGTTTCAGTACCCTGTAACACCTCTGATTAATATTGGGGTTTCGTCAATTTATTATCCCGGAATTAAGGGCTATTTTGCGGGCCCGACCTTTGATGCCTCATTGGCCGAAAATATTGATTTCTCATTTCTCTGGCAGTATTTTAAAGCAGATATGCTAAGCGATAATATTGAAATGAACCTTGCCTTTCTGAGATTAAAATACAGTTTCTGATAATTTTCTTACTTTAGTCATCTTAAAAAAGAAGAAATGGCATTAGTACATGAAATGGAAAAAAGCGGTAACTGGCTTTTTAAAAGAAGAGGCTGGCTGCCAGTATTATTTTTAATCCCCGCATTTGCTTTTTTATACTATGGGAAAAGGATTGATTATGATCTTTCGACTGAAATAATATTTATAGTTGTTGGTATGAGCGGTCAGCTTATCAGGGCTCTCACGGTAGGCCGCACACCAAAGGGCACATCGGGAAGAAATATCAAGGGGCAGGTTGCCCGGCAAATAAACACTACCGGAATTTATTCTTTATTAAGGCATCCCCTTTATCTGGGTAATTTCCTAATGTGGCTAGGGCCTGTTTTGTTCCTGAGGTCTCTCTGGTTTACATTATTCTTTTGTCTTCTCTACTTCCTGTACTATGAAAGGATAATGTTTGCGGAAGAACAATTTTTAAGAAAGAAGTTTGGAGATCAATATGATATCTGGTCAGAAAAAGTGAGAGCAATTTTGCCATCGTTCGGGAATTACCAGAAAGCCGATTTGCCATTCTCTCTCAGAAATGTTTTAAAAAGAGAATATCACGGACTGGCTAATATGTTTATAATATTTTCTTTGCTCGACCTGGCAAGAAATTATATTAATGATTTAAATATTATGCTTAATCCTCTATGGATGTGGTCGATAATACCGGTAATGATATTCTGGGCAGTAATCAGGATCCTTGTTAAGCGCACTAAAACGCTGAGCGTTAAGGGTCGATAGGGCTTTATTTAAAACTCTTAATATATCCGGCAAAAATAATTTTCATCATCGTACAGACTAATTCACTTATCTTTACCGTGGGATGAAATTAATTAAAATGATACTTGGATATGTTCTTCTTATCCCCATTTATTTTTATAAGTGGTTTATCTCTCCCCTTACCGGCCCTGCCTGCAGACATACACCGAGCTGCTCGACTTATGCAGTTGATGCAATAAAAAACCTTGGGCCTTTAAGGGGCTTATTTCTTGGGACAAACCGAATACTGAGATGCAGACCCGGAGGGACACATGGATATGATCCCGCCCCTCTTATATGGGTTAAAAGGTACAGACCATGGAATACTTACTTTAAAAAATGGTTGGTCTCAAACAGGTTAAAGCAGCAGGATAAATCTAGAATCTGATTTTATCTTTCAGGGTCTTATATCCGGTACGACTTACAGGAATTCTGGTGCCATCTTTCATTATTGCACGATAGGTTTCCTTTCCGTAGGGCTCGATCTTTTCTATCTGGTTAATCCTTACAATTGCCGATCGGTGTGTTCTTAAGAAATCTCCCTCAGGAAGGTTATTCTCGTAATATTTCATTGTTTGTTGCTTAAGGGCCTTTCCCTCACTGTGAAATATCATAACATAATCGTCTTCTGATCTCAGATATAAAATGGAATCGACAGGAATAAAACTTATTGAGTTACCTTTTCTGATTACAATTCTTGAAATAGAAGGGTATCCTTCCGGCCTGTAAGAGCTTAAGGACTTTAAGCTGTCGGGAGTGCGTTTCCCTCTGACTATTTTATTAATAGCCTTAAGGATTGCTTCATCAAATCTTTCCTGAGAGAAAGGTTTAAGAAGATAATCTACTGCATTCATATCAAAAGCCTTAATAGCATATTCGTCGTAGGCTGTTGAAAAAATTATCTCCGGTTTAATATCCAATAATTCCAGCAACTCAAATCCTGTTAGTCTGGGCATCTGAATATCCAGAATGATAAGATCGGGAGAGTGTTCCCTAATGCTTTTTAATCCTAAGAATCCATCGCTGCATTCATCAACTATCTTAATATTATTGTGCCTGGAAAGAAAGTGTCTGATTAAAACCCTTGCAGGTTCTTCGTCCTCAATAATAATAACCCTGATTTTTTTATTATTATCCATAGCTCTGCGTATTATCTTTCGGGAATAAAAATTTCAGCAGTAAATTTATCATTTTCTTTTCTTGTAATCAGGGATGCTTCTTTATTATAAAAGAGATCAAGTCTTCTGATAACGTTTTTCAGTCCGGTGCCTGTCCCCCTGGTAATAATATTTTCCGGATCGTAATTATTTGTTATCGTGATTATTGTGCCTGTATCTTTTTTAAAAATATTGACATTGATAACGACATTTTCTACGCTCTCGTACACGCCATGCTTAACAGCATTTTCGTAAAGTGGCTGCAGGATCATATTGGGAATATTTACCCCGAGGGCTTTTTTATCGATCTTTTCTTCAAGAATAAGCCTGTCGCCAAATCTTACTTTTTCAATATCCATATAGAGTCTCATATTAATCAGCTCTTTTTCGAGGGGAACGGCCTTTTCTTCCTTTCTCGAAAGAGCATACCTCATAAAATCAGATAATTTTATAACCATTTCCCTGGCTTTGTCTGGATTGGTTATTGTAAGGGAGCTTACAGAGTTAAGGCTGTTAAACAGGAAGTGGGGATTTATCTGTGATCTGAGCATCATTAATTCAGTTTCTCTCAGCATATTCTCAAGCTTTGCTTCCCTAATGTTTTTTCTGTTAATATTATCGAAGCTTATAATCAGATAGTAGGTCAGGGTAATAACTATGTAAATAAAGAAGCCGCCTGCGAGCCTGTAATATAATGACTGATCCCAGAGCTCGAGGTATATGCCGGGGTTTGAAATAATTGAAATTGTAAAGAGCCTGACACCAAAGAGCCATATGGTAATGGTGGCAAGTGCAATAATAAGGTGATTCAGAAGTACCATCAGTATGCTCCCTGTTCCTGAATTTAGTTGTTTAAGGGGAAACCATATTGCAATGGCAAGGAAACTGTAGAATAATGATGATGAAAAGCCGTCAATAAATGATGCCAGTATCCCTATATCTGTTACAAAGAATAAAAGAAGTGACTGTCCCAGTCCGATAATAAACCAGATCAGCCACCATATTATAAACCTCGAGCGATATGCTGTAATTGGGTGAATCATACCAGGTTTTGTTTTTTAGTAACTTTTGATTTCACCCCCTCCGAATATAACGGTTCCCTTTATTACCAGTGTCTTAGAAACATCAATAGGATTTACATGTGACATTTTTCTTGAATCAGAGAAGCCTCCCAGTATAGGTGTTACCTCCAGCACAATGTTCCAGTCGGACGGAACAATAAGCGATCCTCCCCCAAAGATCCAGGTAACTTCAATTTCGTTTACCCCGGGAGCCAGGTGCGCCCTTGTAAAGTCTATTTCTGATCCTCCAAAGATCGCAGTAATTTTTCCGCCCTGGAAATTATCTGATGTTACAATTCTTTCGCCACCCCCAAAAATATGAACTATATCTATTTGATCTGATGAATTTGTTGAGCGCGATTTCCAGTTTTCTGATTTTAGCCATCTGGCATTAGTAAGTATTACCAGGCCTGCAATAATAAACAGGGCAGGCCAGAATAGTCGGTATGTCCTGAAAGGGATATCAAATACTTCAGGTATAAGGAAGAATCCCCCTACAGCCATTACTACCAGTCCGGGACCTCTGTTGCCCGTTCCCATAGTCATTACAAAGCCGATGGCTATAAGAAGCATCTGCCAGCTAAAAACAATATTTTCTATATAATGTGGCAGCAGTCCGGTTCTTTCAATTATAAGAACTGATCCGAGGACAATTAATACCACCCCGATGGCTATTTTAGATGTGCCGGAAGAATGATGGTGCCCTGGCCTTTTATTATAATCTGTTTGATTTTCCATGATATTAATTAATTTTCGATTAAACGATTTTGATTACGAATTTTTTTTATTGAACCAGAAACTATAAGTCCGATTCCTACCAGAATAATTGCTCCGGGCCAGTAGAAGTTATCTACGAAATCAGGAATTTCAATATCCAGTAAGGGAAGCAGAAAATAGGTTCCTACAGCGAAAAGAATCAGGGCCTCACCTACTTTACCGTTAAACAGTGAAACAAGCCCTATAAAAAGAAGAAGCATTTGCCACCTGATGTAATCAGAAGGCTCTCCCAGATGAAGGAGGTCTATCATTATTACCCCCATCAGCAGACCAAAGGCAATAAGGAATGATCCGATGCCCCAAAGCGGATTAAAATTCTTATTATGTCTATCGTTTTTCATTATAGGTTTTTTTGTTTGATAATTCAAAAATAGCCCGTAAACATAGATGTAATTATAGAAAATCGGTAGAAGGCCATTTTAAATCGGTAAACAACGATTCTACAAAAAGTATGGACATTATGGTATATACTTTTATCTTTGTGCTGAAAATCAAGATTTAAAGAGGTGTATCTTTTTCCCTCTACATTTTCATAATTGAATAAGCTTTTATATTTTTGCACACCAATTTTGACAGACATGTCCGGTTTATATGATATACCCCTGTCAGGTCTGAAGGAAGGAAGTCATTTATATGATTTTGATATTGACAGGGATTTTTTTGGGTCTTACGACAGGAGCGAGATAAAGGAATGTGATATTAAGATCAGGGCGATCCTGGTTAAGAGGTCTGCGCATATGGAACTTACAATTGCGATCGGGGGCAGAGTAATGATAGCATGCGACAGGTGTCTGGAGGATTATTGGCAGGAGATTGAAAGTAAGGATACACTGCTGATTAAATATGGAGATCAGTGGGAAGAAGTTGATGACGAGGTAGTGATGATCCCTTATGGTGAAAATAGTTTTGAGCTGAGCCAGTTTATTTATGAGTTTGCTCATCTTGCTTTACCGATGCAGAGGATCCATCCTGATAACAAAAACGGGGAAAGCAGTTGCGACCCCATAATGATGGAAAAGCTTAATGAGCATTTACCGGAACGAGATGATAATATAGATCCAAGGTGGAAAGAGCTTGGGAAACTTAAAGATGGTTTAAAAAATTAATTATAGCAGAAATGGCACATCCAAAAAGAAAAACATCAAAGCAGAGGAGAGATAAACGCAGAACGCATTATAAGGCAACTGCACCTACAGTATCCAGCTGCTCGAACTGTGGAGCAACAGTTCAATATCACAGAGTTTGTCCTGAATGTGGTTATTATAAGGGTAAGCTGGCAATAGAGAAAGAGGTATCGGCCTAAATCGTAAATCTATCTTATGAGAATAGGGCTTGATGTAATGGGAGGAGATTTTGCTCCCGGAGCTGTTCTCGAGGGTGCTTTTGATGCGCTTGAATATCTTTCGGCCGGAGAGAAAATAGTTCTTGTTGGTGATAAATCTCAGATCTTACGAAGACTGGATTCTGAAGGAATAGACGGCAGTATTTTTGATATTCTTCCTTCGAGCGAGGTTATTGGTATGGGAGAGCACCCGGCAAGGTCGTTTGCCCAGAAGAAAGATTCAAGTATCTCTGTTGGTTTCAGAGCTCTGAAAAGCGGCGATATTGACGGATTCTGCAGTGCTGGTAACACAGGGGCAATGCTTGTTGCAGCCAGTTATACCGTGAATGTTATTCCCGGTGTTTTCAGACCGGCTCTTGTAGCATTACTTCCCTCTACCGATAATCGGCAATCAGTTATCCTTGATGTAGGATTAAATCCAGATAGCAAACCTGACGTTTTGCTTCAGTACTCACGACTGGGATCGATATATGCAAAATATGTATTAAATATTCCAAATCCGAGCGTGGGCTTGCTTAATATTGGTGAAGAAGAAACCAAGGGATCCCTGGCAGTGAAATCGGCTTATGAGCTGATAAAAGATAATCAGGCTGTTAATTTCGCAGGTAATCTGGAGGCGAACTCACTGTTTACCGCCGACATGACCGATGTGATTGTTTGTGATGGTTTTACCGGGAATATTGTAATAAAACAGGCTGAGGCTTTTTATGATATTTTTAAGCAAAGGGGTTATAAGGATGATTTTTTTGATAAACTTGATTTTGAAAATATTGGTGGTACACCTATTGTTGGTATTAATGCAAATGTTGTGATAGGTCATGGTGTTTCAAAAAGAAAAGCAATTATGAATATGATTCTGCAGACAAGAGATGTTATTAAGGCTGATCTGGCGCAGAAAATAATCGAAGAATTATAATTATGGAAAAAATTACAGCAGCTATAAGTGGCATCTATGCCTGGGTGCCTGAATATCGTCTTGATAATCACGAGCTGGCAACAATGGTCGACACCTCTGATGAGTGGATAATGCAGCGTGTTGGTATTAAGGAGAGAAGAATTCTTAAGGGAGAAAACCAGGGTACATCAGTAATGGGGGCAAATGCAGTAAGGGGATTACTGGAAAAAACAGGAACATCTCCCGACGAGATTGATTTGCTTATATGTGCTACGGTAACTCCTGATATGTTTTTCCCTGCAACAGCTAATATAATTAGCGATAAGGTGGGAATTAAGAACGCATTTAGTTTTGATTTAAATGCTGCCTGCTCAGGCTTTCTCTTTGCCTTACAGACAGCAGCAAACTATATTGAAACCGGGAGATATAAGAAGGTAGTACTTGTTGGAGCAGATAAAATGTCCAGTATTACTGATTATACCGACAGAACAACGTGTCCTCTTTTCGGTGATGCAGCAGGTGCTGTGTTACTTGAGCCCTCTGTCGATGAAACCGGTATAAAGGACTATTTGTTCCGCACAGATGGAAGTGGCAGACATCACCTTTATATGAAAGCCGGTGGTTCCGAACGCCCTTCCACTTACGAAACAATAGATGCAAAAGAACATTATATCTTCCAGGAAGGCCAGACAGTATTTAAGTTTGCTGTATCCAGAATGGCGGATATTGCAGTTGAGATAATGGAAAAAAATAATCTTACGGCAGACGATATATCATGGCTTGTTCCTCACCAGGCAAACCTTAGAATAATTGATGCAACAGGAAGAAGAATGGGGCTTCCGCCCGAGAAGGTAATGGTAAATATACAGAACTATGGTAATACAACCGCCGCTACCATACCCCTATGCCTCAGGGACTATGAAAAACAATTAAAGAAAGGCGACAATATTATTCTCGCGGCATTTGGCGGTGGATTTACATGGGGGTCAATCTGGGTTAAGTGGGCCTATGACTCTAAATAACATTATTTAAGAGATCTATTAAACAATAGTTTCTATCTTTGAGAGTTATCTTTTTAAAACAAATGAGGAAATATGGCAAAGGTTAATGACACTGAAAACTCAACAATCAACCTGATCAGTAATGGAACTGAGATTACCGGAGATATCAGATCACAGGGAGATATCAGGATTGATGGAGTACTTATTGGGAACCTTTCAACAAAGGGGAAAGTAGTAATAGGTAATACCGGGAAAGTAAAAGGGGAGGTTGTTTGTAAAAACTCTGAAGTCTCGGGAGAGATTGAGGGTAAAATAAATGTTAGCCAGCTTCTTACACTGAAGATTTCATCTGCTATTAATGGTGATATTATTACAAATAAGCTGTCTATTGAACCCGGAGCCAGGTTTACAGGTAACTGTAATATGAGTGATGGAAATGAACTCAAATCCGCAACAGCAAAACAAGCAGAACAAAAAGAAGAAATCAAGCAAGACTGATGACCCCATAAAGAGCTATGCCCGATATACAGGCATTGCTATACAGATGGTGGTTATTATTGTTGTTATGACATTTGCCGGGGTTAAGCTTGATTCAAGACGGGCTTCTGACACCCCGGTTTTTACGTTGATTCTTTCGCTGCTGGGTGTTTTCGCGGCGATTTATGTTGCTATAAAAGATTTTATTAAGAAATAGAAAGAGTGATAATACTGTTTAAAAGATTGCTAAACAATACTATCCTTTCCCTGTCTCTCTTACTGGCAGGATTGATAATTAATAATCTTTTTCCGGGCACAGTGGAAAAGTCGTCGTTGCTTATTCTTGTAATCTTATTTTTTATCCTCTCAAATATTGTACTTAGCATTACTTTCTTCGGTTCAAAAAAGAATCCAGAGACCCAGGTGCTTTTTAATTTTGGCGCGATAGGAGTGAAATTTGTTCTTGCCGCTATTATTGCCCTTCTCTATTTTGAAGCCTTTAAAAAATCTGGATTGAATAACATCCTATTATTTTTTGTGCTATATTTGGTGTTCACGATTTACCTGATGGTTATAATCGTTAAGGGGCTGAATACCAGAACAATAAAATGAGTTTAACTTTGAAAATAAAATCATTTATTAGTATGTTTTTTGCCATATTGGCACTTGTGTTTATTCTCCCTGTATCAAGCTTTGCACAGGAGCATAAGCCTGAAGACCAGCATAATAATAGTGAAGAAGTACATTCTGGAGACGAAAAGTTTGATGCCGGGACTTATATCCTGGATCATATTGCTGACTCTCATGAGTGGCATATCTATACAGATAAACATGGCCATCATGTAAGCGTTTACCTTCCGGTAATTCTTTATACAAAAGATAAGGGGCTTTCACTATTTTCGTCAAAAAAGCTGGCTCATGGTAATTCTTATGATGGCTTCTTAATAGTAGAAGAGGGAGAGCTAAAAGGCAGGATAGCAGAAGTTAATGAAGATGGTCATATAATTGAAGGAAAGCTGCCACTCGATCTGTCTGTAACAAAGAATATTACAGCAATGCTTATATCGGCCGTAATATTGCTCTGGCTGTTTGTATCGCTTGCAAGATCATATAAAAGAACCGGGGTTAGTAAGCCAAAAGGAATACAGGGTTTTCTTGAACCTGTGGTGCTTTTTGTCAGGGATGATATTGCTGTTCCCAATATAGGGGAGGAAAGATATGAGAAATATATGCCCTATCTTCTTACGGTTTTTTTCTTTATTCTAATTAATAATCTGATGGGAATTATTCCCATCCTCCCTGGAGGGGCGAATGTAACAGGCAATATTGCCGTAACTATGGTGCTGGCCCTGTTTACTTTCTTTATTACTCAGTTTAGTGGCAACAGGCAATACTGGGGTCATGTATTCAATACCCCCGGAGTACCATTCTGGTTAAGGCCAATTATGATCCCTGTTGAACTGATTGGTATCTTATCAAAACCATTTGCACTGATGGTTCGACTCTTTGCCAATATAACGGCCGGCCATATTATTGTGCTCAGTCTTGTTAGCCTTATATTTATTTTTAAATCTCTTGCAGTAGCACCGGTGTCAATACTGTTTGTTTTATTTATGGATTGTATTGAAATATTGGTGGCCTTCCTGCAGGCATATGTTTTTACCTTATTATCAGCCCTGTTTATCGGGCTTGCAGTTCAGGAACATCATTAAACTATATATTGTCAAATTAAACTTAATTATTATGACAGGTACATTAGCAGCAGTTGGAGCGGGATTGGCAGTAATCGGTGCCGGTCTTGGTATCGGACGAATCGGTGGACAGGCAATGGAGGCAATAGCCCGCCAGCCCGAGGCCGCAAATAAGATACAGACAGCTATGATTATTTCGGCAGCACTTATTGAAGGGGTAGCCCTTTTCGCAGTTGTTGTGGCTCTTATTGCATAAACAGAACTTGAAGGATTGCAGCGGTTGGCTGCAATTCCTTCTTTTAAAAAACAAAATTTGATTATTATGATATTAGCAAATAGCCTGGCAACACCTGCCATAGGAACTATTTTCTGGACTACATTAATCTTCGGATTACTTCTTGTGCTTTTAAGGGTGTTTGCCTGGAAGCCAATTATGGGTGCAATCAAGGAACGTGAAGATAGCATAAAAGGATCGCTGGAGGCCGCCGATGAAGCACGCAGGGATATGGAAAGACTGCAGGCCGATAATGAGACAATAATAAAGGAGGCCAGGAAAGAAAGAGATGCACTTATGAAGGAAGCCCGTGACTCCAGGGATAAGATGATTGCAGAAGCAAAAAACCTGGCAAAGACTGAAGCAGACAAGATCGTTGAGAAGGCAAGAGAAGGTATTGAGAAGGAAAAATCTGCAGCTATGGCAGAGATAAGAGACCAGGTGGCTGATTTGTCGGTTGATATAGCAGAAAAGATACTAAGGCTTAGTCTTAAAGACACTCCCGAACAGGATCGCCTTATCGATAAGCTTCTTGATGATATTGATTTGAAAAAGAATTAAAATAGTAATGAACGAGGGTAAAATATCAGTCAGGTATTCTAAAGCTTTATTTCTTTCAGCAAAAGATAAAGGACTTGTTGAGCAGGTAAGAAAGGATATGTTATACCTCCTTCAGCTTACCTCCCTGGAAGAGGTTAAAGAATTACTGATAAGTCCCGTAATTGAAAATACTGTAAAAAAGAATGCCCTCGAAGCTTTATTACAAGACAAGATAGGTGAGTTGTCGATGAATATGGTAAGGCTGACGGTAAACAATAACAGGGATATGTTTCTTCCGGGTATTGCCAGGAGCTATATTAAGGCCGCCGATATATTTAACGGAGTTACAAAGGCTACATTAACAACAGCCTCAGATATCAGCGATGCGATTAAAAAGAAGATAGTTAAGCTTATAGAGGAAGGGCTTAAGACAAAGGTTGACCTGGAAGAGATTGTGGATCCGGGAATTACAGGAGGATTTATGCTTAAGGTAGAAGATACCTTTATTGATGGCAGTGTTAACTCTCAATTGCGAAAAATAAAGAAAGAACTTAAAGAAGATTTATAAATATTAGTCTGGCAGTTATCTGACAGCCATTTTAAAAAGATATAGAACAATTTATGGCAAGCATTAAACCAGCAGAAGTATCGGAGATACTAAAACAGCAACTAGAAGGCATTAAAACAGGAGCCTCGCTAGAAGAAGTAGGAACAGTACTTGAAGTAGGTGATGGGATAGCCCGTTTGTACGGATTATCAAATGTTCAGTCAAACGAGCTTATTGAGTTCAATAATGGCGTTCAGGCTATAGTTCTGAACCTTGAGGAAGATAATGTAGGAGCCGTGCTTCTTGGCCCGTCAGTGGGAATTACAGAAGGCGATATAGCAAAAAGAACGGGCAGGATTGCATCTATTAATGTTGGTGAAGGATTGCTTGGCCGGGTAGTGTCGCCAACAGGTGTTCCTCTCGATGGTAAAGGACCCATTGAAGGTGAATTGTTCGAAATGCCTTTTGAAAGAAAGGCCCCCGGGGTTATATTCCGGCAGCCGGTTAAGCAGCCTCTGCAAACAGGATTAAAGCCAATCGATGCTATGATCCCTATCGGTCGCGGACAAAGAGAACTTATTATTGGTGACAGGCAAACAGGTAAGACAGCTATAGCCATCGATACAATTATTAATCAGCGTCAGAACTATGAGAATGGCGAACCTGTATATTGTATCTATGTTGCTATTGGGCAAAAAGGATCGACCGTGGCTAATATTGCAGCCACACTTGAGGAACATGGAGCAATGGATTATACGGTGATTATTATGTCTACCGCCGCCGATCCTGCTGCCGCACAGTTTTATGCTCCTTTCGCTGGCGCAGCAATTGGTGAATTTTTCAGAGACACAGGCCGTGATGCTCTAATTGTATATGACGACCTTTCAAAACAGGCTGTATCGTACAGGGAGGTGTCTCTATTGCTTCGTCGTCCCCCCGGAAGGGAAGCTTATCCGGGCGATGTATTCTATCTTCACTCAAGACTGCTTGAGAGAGCGGCAAAGGTTATTGAATCGGACGATGTGGCAAGAAGCATGAACGACCTGCCGGAATCTATCAGGGACATGGTAAAAGGAGGAGGCTCACTTACTGCCCTGCCAATAATTGAGACACAGGCAGGTGATGTTTCAGCTTATATCCCAACCAACGTGATATCAATCACAGATGGTCAGATATTCCTTGAGTCCGACCTTTTTAATGCAGGCGTACGACCAGCAATTAATGTGGGTATTTCAGTATCGAGAGTTGGAGGAAATGCCCAGATAAAGGCTATGAAAAAGGTTGCAGGTACCCTTAAGGTCGACCAGGCCCAGTACAGGGAACTTGAAGCATTTGCAAAGTTTGGCTCGGACCTCGATGCTACAACCAAAGCAATGCTCGATAAGGGAGCCAAGAACGTTGAGATATTAAAGCAGGGACAGTATTCTCCAATACCGGTAGAGAAACAGGTTGCAATTATTTACTGCGGCACAAAGGGCTTGCTTAAGAAAGTTCCGGTTAATAAGGTTAAGGATTTTGAAGAACAATTTATTGAATATCTTGAGTTAAATCATAATGATGTACTTGTAACTCTGAAAAGCGGAGTAATAGATAATAGCGTTACAGATATTCTTGATAAGGTGGCTGCTGATATTTCGGCTGGACTCGAAGAGTAATATTTTTGATTGATTATGGCTAATCTGAAGGAGATACGCACAAGACTTAATTCTGTTAAATCAACAAAGCAGATAACTTCTGCAATGAAAATGGTTGCGGCTTCAAAGTTAAGGAAAGCCCAGGATAAGATACTTCGTTTAAGACCTTATGCCGGGAAATTGCATGAGATTTTACTGGATATTAGTGCCAGGATAGATGATTCTGACGATGGAACCTCATATTCAAGACTTTCTGAGCCTGAAAGGATTTTGCTTATTGTTGTTACTTCAAATAAGGGCCTGTGCGGGGCTTTTAATTCCAATGTTATAAAGGAAACCCTTAATATCTTAAGGGAGAAGTATCGGGTTCAGGTGAGTAGTGGAAACGTTGATTTGATTACTATCGGAAAGAAGGGTGCCGATTATTTCAGAAAAAGTGTTTATAATATTGTTGAGGATCACAGCCCTGTTTTTGATGAGCTCGGATTTGAAAAGGTCAGCATTATTGCCGAAGGCGTTATGGATAGTTTTCTGAAAGGGAAGTACGACAGGGTTGAGTTTATATATAACCAGTTTAAGAACGCCGCAGTACAAATACTGACAAACGAACAGTTCCTTCCCGTTGTAAATAATACCGATAAGGACGAATCTGAATCTCCTGCAGATTATATTTATGAGCCCGGCAAGGAGGAGATAATTAAGGAATTGATACCTAAAACACTGAAGGTGCAGTTTTATAAAAATGTGCTTGACTCTTATGTCGCCGAGCACGGGGCACGGATGACGGCCATGCATATGGCTACTGATAACGCTACTGAGATTATCAGAGATCTTACTCTCGAATATAATAAGGCCCGACAGGCATCCATTACTAACCAGATACTTGAGGTAGTAAGTGGAGCCGAAGCATTAAACGGATAATATGTATACCCGCGAAGAGCTTAAAGATATAGTCAACAGGGCAATACTCAATATTACTTTTGAGGATGGAGCTGACAGGCTTTATGAGCCGGTTAAGTATATCCTGTCGAGTGGAGGGAAAAGGATAAGGCCCGTTATGACCCTGATGGCCTGTAACCTGTTTAGCGACAGTATAGATAGTGCCATTGTGCCATCAGTCGGACTCGAAGTGTTTCATAATTTTACACTGGTTCATGATGATATAATGGACAGGTCGGTACTTAGAAGGGGATCTGAAACTGTTCATAAGAAATGGAACGAAAGTCAGGCCATCCTTTCGGGTGATGTTATGGCTTTTGTGGCAAATGATTGTATTGCACAGGCCCCTGCCGTATGTATGCCCGAGGTGCTGAGAATCTATAATAAGCTGGCACGGGAGGTGTGCATGGGTCAGCAGATGGATATGGACTTTGAAACTACACCCTATGTTTCGCACAATGACTATCTCAGGATGGTAGAGCTGAAAACTGCTGTCTTAATAGCAGGTTCGCTTAAGATAGGCGCTCTTATTGGCGGGGCAAATAAAACGGATGGTGACTTGATTTATTCATTCGGACAAAACCTGGGACTTGCTTTCCAGGTGCAGGATGATATTCTTGATACCTTCGGAGATCCTCAGATATTCGGGAAAAAGATTGGTGGCGATATTGTTGCTAATAAGAAAACTCTTCTTCTTATAAAGGCTTATGAGCTGGCATCCGGAGCGCCACTTAAGAGGCTTAAAGAACTTTTTGGTAACGATGATATTGATCCCGGAGAAAAGATTGAGTCGGTTAAAACAATCTATAACGATCTTGGCATAAAGCAGTGGGCCGAAGATCTGTCGCGCCAGTATATAGACAGGGCTTTTATTTCTCTGGATTCAATCCCTCTTACTCCTGCACGAAAGGAAATTCTTCAGAAACTGGCAGGCGATCTTATTGGCAGAAGGCGCTAGTATCCGGATTCCCTTCCTTCTTTATTTTTCAGATATTCCATATTTATCAGGATACCTGCAGTAGCAATACCCCTGAGTTTTATACCTGCTGCAGGGTGATCAAAAAGAACTGCCCGGGCCTCGAAGAACAGGTCAAACTCATCCCTTATTTTCCAGTATCCTCCTGCCCCCATATTAAGTCCAAGAGCTGTGTTGGTCGTAACATCTGATGTTGATTCACCTCCATCAATTTCATATACCCACTTGTTTTGTGCGTAGAGAATATTGATACCAGCCAGGGCATATATTTCGTACTTATCAAGATAATTAACTACGTAGTGCCCGTCAATATCCAGTGAGTAGCCTGAAATAGTTGTTTTACTTGAAGAAAACTGATCTTCAACCTTGTTAATATTCGGCATATAAATATTAAATCGGGGTACAATATGAAAAGGGAGGTTAACCTCATATATTGCAGTGACCGATAAGACCGGATTTTTTAATTTATGAGTCGGTGCATCAGCTGTTTCATTGTTGAATACATACCTGTAGTCATAACCCAGCGAAGCACCTATCTTAGTAAACTGTCCCATGGAGGCCGGGATAATAAATAAAAGTAAAAGGAAAGAAAGAAGAATTTTTTTCACCATTTTTAAATAGTTAAACTTAATCCGGTCAAATTTAATATTTCTTCTACTTATTCCAAAGGTCTTATAAGCCATAATATCTTGGTATAGTACCATCTGTAATAGTAAAATTTATTAAATTTGTACACTTATAACAAAAAGTAAATAATATGTCGAAAAACACAGGAGTTATCAGTCAGGTAATCGGACCTGTAATTGATGTGACATTTGAAGGAGAGGGGTCACAACTTC
>CAZWLP010000003.1:63954-74032 GCA_964634565.1 uncultured Rikenellaceae bacterium
CAGGTAATCGGACCTGTAATTGATGTGACATTTGAAGGAGAGGGGTCACAACTTCCAAATATTTACGATGCTCTTGAAATAAAAAGAGACGACGGCACAACACTTGTTGTGGAATGCCAGCAGGATATCGGTGAAAATACTGTTCGTGCAGTTGCGATGGATACAACAGACGGACTTAGAAGGGGCATGGAGGTAATTGCAACCGGGTCGCCAATAGTAATGCCAATAGGCGAACAAATAAAAGGTCGCCTGATGAATGTTACGGGCAACCCCATAGATGGCATTGGCGATTTACCAAAGGATGGAGGTTATGAGATACATCGCGATCCGCCGAAATTTGAGGATCTTTCGACAGAAAAGGAAGTGCTCTATACAGGAATCAAGGTTATTGACCTTATTGAGCCCTATTCAAAGGGTGGTAAAATTGGATTATTTGGTGGTGCTGGAGTAGGCAAAACAGTTGTTATACTCGAACTGATAAATAATATAGCAAAGTCATATTCAGGTTTATCTGTCTTTGCAGGAGTGGGAGAGCGTACCCGTGAGGGGAACGACCTTCTGCGTGAGATGCTTGAGGCAGGAGTTATTAATTATGGTAAGGAGTTTCTGAAAGATATGGAAGCAGGAGGATGGGACCTTTCCAAGGTAGATCCTGAGGCTCTTAAGGAATCAAAGCTGGCCCTTGTTTTTGGCCAGATGAATGAACCCCCCGGAGCTCGTTTGCGGGTAGCCCTTTCTGGTCTTACTGTAGCTGAGCATTTCAGGGATGGTGATAAAAAAGGTGAAGGAGGAGGAAGAGATATTTTATTCTTTATGGATAATGTTTTCCGTTTTACCCAGGCCGGAGCAGAAGTCTCGGCTCTCCTCGGAAGGATGCCTTCGGCTGTTGGATATCAACCTACACTGGCGTCTGAAATGGGAATTATGCAGGAGAGGATTACTTCTACAAGACATGGCTCAATAACATCTGTTCAGGCTGTATATGTGCCTGCTGATGACCTTACCGACCCGGCCCCGGCCACAACATTTTCCCACCTCGATGCCACAACTGTTCTGAGCCGAAAAATTTCAGAGCTTGGAATTTATCCTGCGGTTGATCCGCTTGATTCCTCTTCAAGGATATTAACTCCCGATGTAGTTGGTGATGCTCACTATAATTGCGCCCAGAGAGTTAAGGAAATTCTTCAGAGATATAACGAGTTGCAGGATATTATTGCCATTCTTGGGATGGATGAACTTTCGGAAGAGGATAAACAATCTGTTCACAGGGCCAGAAGGGTGCAGAGATTCCTTTCACAGCCCTTCCATGTAGCTGAACAGTTTACAGGTATTGAAGGGAAACTGGTTTCTATCGAGGATACAATAAAAGGCTTTAATATGATTATCGACGGCGAAGTTGATAAATATCCTGAAGCAGCATTTATGCTTGTGGGAACCATAGAAGAGGCTATTGAAAAGGGAGAGAGACTCCTGGCCGAATCAGCAGAATAAAACTAAACAATGTTATTGTGTATATCGAAATAATAACACCAGATAAAACCATCTTTGAAGGCGAGGTGAAAACTGCCAGAATCCCGGGTAAAAAAGGATCCTTCCAGGTATTAAGCGATCATGCACCAATAGTATCAACTCTCGATAAGGGTCCGATAATTCTTGTTGGAATGAATGATTCAGAAACAATTTATGAAGCCGATGGGGGAGTTATTGAATTGCACAAAAACAAAATTATCCTGCTGGTTGAAAAGATAATCGAAAGCTAGATACAAAATCTTTATATTAATAAAATTCCGGGGTAGTTGCATGCAACAACCCTATATCGTATAAGGCCTAATCAATCTTGTATATTATGAACCCAAAAGAATTCAGAGAACAGGGGTATAAGATAGTCGACTGGATAGCCGCTTATATGGAAAATATTGAAGATTATCCTGTTAAGTCAAAATCCAGACCCGGTGAAATCTTTAATTTATTACCTCCTCTGCCTCCATTTGGCCCGGAGACGATGGATGATATTATAAAAGATTTTCAGGATATTATATTACCCGGGATCAGTCACTGGCAAAGTCCTAATTTCTTTGCATATTTCCCGGCAAATAACTCCGGACCATCAGTGCTGGCTGAAATGCTTACTGCAGCAATGGGAACCCAATGTATGATATGGGAGACCTCTCCTGCAGCAGCAGAGCTTGAAGAGAGGGTTCTTAACTGGCTCAGGGATACCATGGGTTTGCCATCCTGTTTTGAGGGAGTAATACAGGATACCGCTTCGGGAGCTACCCTGGCTGCAATAATTACGGCGCGCGAAAAGGTTACCGACTTTAATATTAACCGGCAGGGAACGACAGATAAGGGAAGCTTAAGGGTTTATTGCTCAAAGCAAACTCATTCATCTGTCGATAAGGCTGTAAAAATAGCAGGTATAGGAATCGAAAACCTTGTAAAGGTTGATGTGGATGATAAGTATGCTATGCGTAGCGACTCTCTGAGGGAAGCCGTTAAACAGGATATAGCGGCAGGTTATACCCCCTGTTGTGTTATTGCAAGTCTCGGTACAACAGGAACAACAGCAATCGATCCGCTTAGAGAGATAGGCGAGATATGTAATGAATTCGGTATCTGGATGCATGTAGATGCCGCACTGGCCGGAACGGCTCTGATACTGCCTGAGTATAGCTGGATGATAGAGGGAAAGGAATATATAGACAGTTTCGTTTTTAATCCCCATAAATGGATGTTTACCAACTTCGACTGCTCGGTTTATTTTGTCAGGGATGCAGATATATTAATAAAAACCTTCGAGATTTTACCTGAGTATCTTAAAACACGAACAAGAGGTGAGGTAAACGACTATCGCGACTGGGGGATACCACTGGGAAGACGATTCAGAGCTCTGAAATTATGGTTTGTAATAAGGTATTACGGACTTGAGAATCTGATGGATAAAGTGAGAGGACATATAAGCTTTGCATCATCACTGGCAGAGATGATTGAAAAATCAGAAGATTTTGAACTTATGGCTCCCGTCCCTCTTAATACGGTGGCTTTCAGGTATAAGCCCGTAAATATAGAAGAGGCAGAGTTGAATGAAATTAACGAGAGGCTTAATCATAAACTGAATGATTCGGGTAAAATTTACCTTACCCATACCAGCCTGAACGGCAAATATGTTTTAAGGATGGTTACTTCTCAGACAAATGTCACAATGAAGCATATTCATAATGCCTGGAAGCTGATACAGGACTATGCCGCCGGGCTTGTTTAACGATAGATGCCGGGCTCTTTGCCTATTACGAATCCAAACACATCTATATTAAAAAGCAACTTAAAGTAGGGCTCTTTTTTAGCTGGTAGCCAGGCAGATTGCAGTCCTGCGCTAAACCGGAATGGCATCCTGAGCATATAGAAATCTGTAAGCAGTTCTATGCCAAACGAGGTGAATCTTTCTTCTTCTTCTTCCATCCTGTTTTCAAGCTGATAGTAAGAACCCCTGCCAAGGCTGTAATCATAAAAAAAAGTGGTTCTGATCCTGTTAAGGTACATAAGGCTTCCCAGATTAATATCAGGATATGCAAGGGGCATGGCATAGTCTGCAGAGAAAGTTAGCAGTTCTTCCGAAACAATATTGTTATAGCCGCGCGGATATGAAATTCTGTTTAAATATGTATACCTCCCGTTCTCCTGCTTCTCTGCCTGGTACATTATCCTTAGCCCGTGATTGTTAAAAATGCCGGGAGTATAGAATGTTGTGCGAAGCGTTTTAATTTCTCCATATATGCTTCTATCGCCCGGTGCATAAGTTCCGAACATATCTATAACCTGGCCCCATCTGGGCCATATATCCCTGCGGGCCATCCTGTGAAAGTTGGCCAGATAGATCCTGCCGGTAGCCAGTACCTGTCCATAATCAAATAGACCGGTGTTTTCTTCATATATATAATTGTTATTATATGTAAATCTTATTGAGGGGTAGAATGTCTGGTAGAACTTCCCGGTGGTGAATTGCAGCGGAAGATATATCAGGGCAGATGCACTAAGACCGGTATTAATATTTGCCGGAGTATAAAGATCGTCACTGTCGCGTGCAATAACAGGGCTTCCTCCATATCTTACATCAAACTCCACTGCAGGGTATATGCCCTCCCAGATTATACTTGAGTGTAAAAAATGATCCCTGTTTATATACTCGTAAGCAATACTTGAAGTAAGAGTACTTAAGTCATTCTGCGACATTACTGTAAGTCCAGGACTAACATGGAGATTGTCGAATGATAAATTATTCAGATCTGTATAAAAGGGCATCCAGCTATGGAAATTAAAAAGATGCTGCCATTTTCTATAGGGTTTAACTGTATAGTTATTTGCCATGTAGTCAGTGTAATAAGATAGTTTATCTAAACCATCAATATTCTGAATAGTCAATAGAGGCTTATCTTTTATCTGATCAAGTGTATTATATATTATATTAGATGGGAAGGATGCAATCCTGTTACCCGATGAGGTATAATCAGAGAAGAACATCTCCTGACCGTGGAGAGAGATATCTGAAAGCCCGAACCTGGAAGAGGTAAGTTGTTCTGTTTTTTGAGTTGGCCCAAGGCAGTAAACATTATTGATACCAGAGTATGATGCAATATAAAAGACAGAGTCATTTCTAATGGCGAGCGACTGTAAATCGCTGCTGCCTGCCTTAAGTTTCGTTTCAAACAGGTCAGTATTATTATTATAAATCATAATACCTTCTCCTTTTTCTGAGGACGATATAAAGGCAATTTGTTTATTGTCGGGCGACCATTGGGGATTATCTACCAATACATTTTCAGGTGTGTTAATTGATTTTATAATCTTCCCTGTGTGCCTGTCAATGATAAGGAGGCTGTTCTTATAATCTTCAGTACTTTCAGATACCGCTATAAACCTGCCGTCGGGCGAAATGGCCGGAGAGAAAAGCCTGCTCTTTCTGGTAAGAACTTTAGCAACACCGGTATTGATATTATATGTTTTTATTATTGAATATGAGCGGTTGTCCCACCTGGGATCACTTACTGTTTCTGCCCAGCTTATTATATTGCCGTTAGTGCTGATCCTGTATGGCCGGATATAACCCGGGGTAAATATCTTTTTCTCTGTCAGGCCTTCATCTGTGATAAGAACAAACGATGCTGTATTTGAAAGGGAGGTTTTTATTGCAATAATACTATCCTGTCCTATAAGCACAGGTGAGTGGTAGCTGATATAATCATCATTATCGCGTTGGTCGTGGTATACAAAATCACTTTTTATTAAAAGACTGTCTTCTGCCAGCCAGTTGTTTTTAAGATATTTTATGGTAGAGTTGAAAATTTCTTTTTTACCTGATCCGGTATTTTTACGAAGTGAAATATTAAAAGGGTTTAGCGTATAGGGTCTTCTTGCTGTGTAGTTAAGGGCATCGGTAAAAACATCTTTCCCAAAATTACCTCTTATATAGGCCGTCATCTGGTAGCCAAACTGATAGTGGTCGGGGGTGTAATTTTTATATGAACCGCTTATCAGCTTATCGTATGAGTAGCGACTGTTTTTATCGAGTATAAGGGCTTTAAGATTTCTTTCAAAATCAGGCTGCCGCCCTCTGCCCGAATAGGAAAATACAGATTCGGATATAACGGCCTCGCCTTCGAGGAACCAGAAGGGAGTAAAGATGCTCAGGGCACCAGGGTATTGTTCTCCAAAGATATATTCGAGTGGTTTCGAGAGACCCTGTCTGAGCGCCTGCATCTGACCAACGTGAATTAGCTCATGAAGGGCCAGCTGAGAGGTGTGAAACATAGGGATGCTGTTCTGGCCGGGCAGAGGATAGAGCTCAACTCTTTTGGGTGCCCAGGCTACATAGCCGTTAGATTCAACAGAGTGGTTATGAATAATAACCGGAAATTTATTTACCGTATTTTCTCCATACCGCCCCCCTGTAAGTGAATATGATTCATCAAAAATAAGGGCTGCCCTCCTGGCCTCTTTCTCATAATCCTCGGGAAAAATAAAGTTAAAATGCTTGCTTTCCAGTTGCTTCCATTTCAGCAGTGAAGGATCCTGACCGGTATTATAGTACTGGGCACTCAGCTTAAGAGAGAAAAGCAGGCTTAAAAAAATATATAGTATTTGCTTCTTATTCATAGTACAATGTAGAAATCAAAAATAGAAAAGTTTATTCAAATTGATTAAATTCGCCAACTGAATCATTTGTTTAACCCGCTGAATAAAGAATTGTTTATGAATTTATACAGGCGTTTAAATATTTCACTTGGATGGCTCGCATTTATTATTGCAGCTATTACCTATATATTAACAGTTGAACCCACAATGAGTTTATGGGACTGTGGAGAATATATTACTTCCGGATATAAGCTGGAACCCGGTCATCCCCCCGGTGCCCCTACCTTTATGATACTGGCCAGAACCTTTTCCTTATTTGCAGGAGACGTATCCAGGGTAGCCCTGATGGTAAATATAATGTCTGCACTGGCAAGTGCCTTTACCATAATGTTTTTATTCTGGACCATAACACATCTTTCAAAAAAGATTATTATTGGAGAGAATAAGGATGAATCAGTTTCAGGAATCATAGCTGTTATGGCTGCCGGCCTGATAGGAGCTCTGGCATATACATTTTCCGATTCATTCTGGTTTTCGGCCGTGGAAGGCGAAGTGTATGCTTCTTCGTCACTGTTTACGGCGGTTACTTTCTGGGCAATATTAAAGTGGGAAAATGAGGCAGACCAGGCCTTTGCCAACAGGTGGCTTATCCTTATAGCCTACCTGGTTGGTTTATCAATAGGAGTTCACCTTCTTAACCTTCTTGCCATCCCTGCTGTAGTGTGTGTTTATTACTTTAAGAAATATGATTTTAGCTGGAAGGGATTTATCAGCGCAATGCTTCTCTCCATTGTGTTGCTCGCCTTTATTATGTGGGGACTGGTTTCGGGCTTCTTTACCGTAGCAACAAAAATAGAGTTAATTCTCGTAAATGGCCTTGGCTTACCATATAACAGCGGAATATACCTTCTGGTATTATTGTTTATAGCATTCAGTGTTCTTGCAATAAGAGCCACATTAGATAATGTTAATCCGGGTAAAACAGCACTATTTTCTGCTGCAGCCCTTCTATTATCAGGTATATGGCTACTATCAGGCAGTCTCTTTTTTAATCTGATTATTCTGGGTGCTCTTGCTTATATTTCTTATTACCTGGCTCACAAGAAGGTAGCTGTGCTAAATACCATACTTACTGCTATTGTAGTTATTATGATTGGTTTTTCATCATTTGCCTTAATAATGATCAGGGCATCGGCAGGCCCTCCGATGAATGAAAATAATCCGGAGACTGCTTTTCAGATGCTTTACTATCTTAACAGGGAGCAATATCCTAAGCAACCACTGGTTAAGGGTCCTTATTATAACGCACCCCTTGAGTCTTATGACGAAGGCAAACCAACATATAGCCCGATTGACGGAAAGTATAAAATAACCAACAGGGCAATAAAACCTAATTACGATAACAGGTTTGTTACCCTTTTCCCAAGGATGTATAGTCCGCAGAGCGATCATGTGGCAATTTATAAAGACTGGGTGCCTGTAAAAGGGTCGCCAATACAGATTACAGGACAGGATGGGCAACCAAGAATAGAATATAAGCCTACTTTTGGAGAGAATCTGAAATTTATGTTTTCCTACCAGGTAGGATTTATGTATTTCAGATACTTTATGTGGAATTTTTCAGGACGTCAGAATGATCTTCAGGGAGCAGGAGGCCCTTTTAAGGGGAACTGGATAAGCGGCATCAGATTTCTCGATGAGCCACGATTCGGACCGGATGATTTAATGCCTGAAAGAATGAAAAACGATCCTTCCAGAAATGTGTATTTTATGCTACCCCTTCTGCTAGGACTGATAGGATTGTACTTTCATATGAATAAAAACCTGAAAGACCTCTGGGTTGTATTACTGTTATTTATTATGACAGGTATAGCAATAGTTGTTTACCTGAACCAGTATCCCAATCAGCCAAGAGAAAGAGATTATGCCTATGCCGCTTCATTCTATGCTTTTGCAATATGGATTGGTATGGGAGTATTATTCCTTTACGAGATGCTTTCCAGGCTGACTGGCAAAAAGATTGCCGCGCCCCTTGCAGGTTTATTAGCCCTGGCCATACCTCTTATTATGGCAACTGAGAACTGGGACGATCACGACAGATCAGGAAGATATACAGCCTCAGACGTTGCAAAAAACTATCTCCTGTCGTGTGCTCCCAATTCAATATTGTTTACCAACGGCGACAACGATACTTTCCCCCTGTGGTATGCCCAGGAGGTAGAAGAGGTAGGAACCGATATAAGGGTGTGTAACCTGATGCTTTTCAATACCGACTGGTTTATTGAGCAAATGAAATATAAGATGAACGATTCTGAGCCCATGCCTCTTTCTTTGCCGATAGATAAGTACTATGATGGTGTAAATAACCAGGTATATATTATAGAAAGAATTAAGGAGCCTGTATTAGTTGATCAGCTTATAGATTTTATTAAAAGCGATGATGCTGGTACTAAATACAGGTTTGGTGACGGGGTGGAGAGGGATTATATTCCTTCGCGTACCGTAAGAATACCTGTCGATAAACAAAAAGTTCTCGCTTCGGGAGCAGTAAAACCTGAAAATGCTGATCTGATAGTACCCTATATAGATATCAGGTTGCAGGGTAACTATATTCTGAAGAGCCAGATGATGGTTCTCGATTTCCTTGCTCAAAATGATTGGGAGCGACCGGTATATTTTGTTACCGGCTATCATAATGATGCTTTTGGATTGGAAGAATACTTTCAGATGGAAGGTAATGCCTACAGGCTGGTGCCGATTAAATCACATAATAATAACTGGCTTGATTACGGAAGAATAGATACAGATATCTTATATGATAATCTTATAAATAAGTTTTCGTGGGGTCATGCAAAAGATGAGGATGTTTATCTCGATTATTACCATAAAAGAACAATAACTGTAATAAGAGCACGACTAAATTATGCAAAACTTGCGAAGGAACTTGTTAAGGAAGGCAAGAACGATAAGGCAATTGAGGTTCTTGATTTTATTATGACAGAACTGCCGCTTGATAAACTTCCCTGGGATATGTTTATGCCCGATATTATCGAAGCATATTTTCTTGCTGGTGGAAGAGATCAGGCCCTGAGCCTTGTTGCTGAGATGAGAGAGTATTACAGTGCTGACCTTGATTATTATACAAGTCTCAGACCCGGATTATTAAGGGCTGCAGATTATGAGATACAGACATCTCTTGGCTACCTTTCGAAGGTGTCCGGACTATGTATTAATAATGGCGAAGAAGAGCTGGGTAATGATCTGTCCGATTATTTACAGACTATTTATTCTGTATACATGAGTAAAATACAGGGAGGAGGATTTTAATATTAATCCACATGAGGGGCAAACTCGCGGTAAACAAGATATTTTTCAAGGAGAGCCAATACTTTTTCGGGCACTACCGGCTTAAGTACATATTCATTGCTGCCGGCCAGAAAAGCTTCCTCTTTTGATTCACGGGTATAATAAGCTGTAATCATTACAAGCGGTATTGTCCTGTTAATTTTGCGTATCTGTCTTATGCAGTCAATACCATTAACCAGTGGAATAAGATAATCCAGGAGAACCATGTCGACCGATTCAATATTTTCTTTCACATAATCAAGCAGTTCAGAGCCGTTCAGGAAAGAGACAACATTGGCGCCGGTAGTCCTTAGTAATACTTCAAAATATTTTATCGAGGCGATATCATCATCAACTATTGCAATAGTTTTATGAGATAAATCGAGATGGTTGGAGTCAGAATACATCAAATTTTGATTCTATGCACAACAAAAATACGATATGCAAACATATAAAATTTGTGAAAAGGATGGAGTTTTAAACAAGTTTTACACAAAACGTGCTTTTTATATGTAATTTGTTTACTGGCGCTCACGTTATTCACTAATCACTAAGCAGTATATTCTTTGGATATTAATATAATTTCCCGAAATTAGTGGTTCAA
>CAZWLP010000003.1:74132-79666 GCA_964634565.1 uncultured Rikenellaceae bacterium
ACTAAGCAGTATATTCTTTGGATATTAATATAATTTCCCGAAATTAGTGGTTCAAACCAAAAACCCCTCATTATGAGAAAGCTAATTGTTCTGTTATTATTGGCCATGGTGCCTGCTGCCCTGTTTTCACAACAAGGATTTGATAACAGGTCGAGAGCCGTTTATATTTTTGATATTGCCAAGTATGTTGACTATGGTGATGCTCTTGATACAATGGCTATTTTCAAGGTAGGAGTACTTACCAAAGATAATGATCTATGGCAAAAGATGGGCGACCTGGCAAGAACAAGAACGGAAATACAGGGCAAACCTGCCGTTGTTGTTGTATTCAGGGACGAAAGCAGGATTGAATATACCAATGTATTGTTTGTTGCAAATAATGAAGATTTTGCACTAAAGAAGGTAAAGGATGCTATAGCCGGAAAGAAAACTCTTTTAATTACCGAAGGGGCCAAGTTTGGTGAGTCAATGTTTAATTTTGTTGTAGTTGATAATACTCCCAGGTTTGAAATAAATGAGGCCGCCATGGAGGAGGTTGGTCTTTCAGTTCCTCGACCGGTAGTTGCTATGGCGATTAAGTCTGCAGAGGACTGGGAGGCATTATATGATGTAACAAACGAGGAGCTTGAAAGGCAACTTGAGCTGGTAGAGCAGCAGAAGATTATTATAGCCGAACAGCTGGCCGAGATAGAAAAGCAGAAGGCACTGCTTGACAGTCTCGATAAGGAAATAGAGCAAAAAGAGATTGTACTTCTGGCAAAACAGAAGGAACTGGAGCGACAATCACGTGAAATCAGCGGCCAGACAAGGGAAATAGCAAGGCAAAAACAAATGATAGCTGTACAGCAGCAGGAAGTAGCAGCACAGAGAGATACATTAGCTACTCAGCGGGCAGATATTGCTCTTAAGCTACAGGAGATTAATGATAAGCAAAAGGTAATAAATGAACAGGAAAATAAAATCAAGGTTCAGCTTGAGTCGATCGAGAAGCAAAAGATATTTCTTTTTGCAGCACTGTTTGTGCTTCTTCTCTTAAGTTTCCTGGCTTACTATATCTACAGGGGATATAAGATTAAGAAAGAGGCTAATATTAAACTGGAGGAGAAGAACAGGACAATAACCGCCCAGAAAGTTGAAATAGAAAAACAGAGGGATCTTGCCGAGACACAGCGCGACCAGATAGCCTACCAGAAGAAGCATATTACCGATAGTATAATGTATGCAAAAAGGATACAGACAGCCCTGCTGCCATCCCTCGAATTATTCAGCGATGAAATAGATCACTTTGTGCTGTATAAACCTCTCGATATTGTGTCAGGCGATTTTTACTGGGTAAGCAGGAAGGAGAATCTGCAGATTGTTATTGCGGCCGACTGTACCGGTCATGGAGTACCGGGAGCCTTTATGAGTATGCTTGGGGTAACCATGCTCAATGAGATTGTAAATGGCAAGGGAATAGTAATGCCCGATCAGATTATTAATAACCTCAGGGATGAAATTATTAAATCGCTTAAACAATCTATAGACGAGGACAGGGTGAAGGATGGGATGGACATGACTATCAGTGTAATAGATTATGATAAGAACAAGCTATGGTTTGCCGGAGCAAATAATCCATTGATATTTATCAGAAATGATGAGCTGGAATCAATCAGGGGAGATAAGATGCCGGTTGCAATTCATTACAGGATGAATCCTTTTACCCTGCATGAGATAGACCTGAAGAAAGGGGATTGTATATATATGTTCTCGGATGGTTATGGCGACCAGTTTGGAGGGCCTAAGCAGAAGAAATTTATGATAAAGCACCTTAAGGAGAAATTAATGGAATACCATAAGCTTCCTATGATAGAGCAGGGCAAAAAGCTGGATGAGGCTTTTGAAGAATGGAAGGGCAATAGTCCTCAGGTAGACGACGTGATACTTATTGGGATAAGGTATTAAAGGGAAGATCTATCGACATTCCCACCTGTAAGTATATACTCCATCTACCTCATCTGGTTTTGCACGGATAATAGCAAGCTCTGGTCCACAATATTCTGATTCTGGTCCCTGACTGGAAAGCACTCCGTCTTCATACTGATTAAGCTGACAGATCATACAGCCATCAAGCCCCTCGCATGCAGTCAGAAGGGGTGCAAATGCAAAAAACAGTAATATACGGCAAAATACATTCCATTTCATCATTTAAAAATTACTCACATTCAGATTTTGCAATCAGATCTCCAATTGGATAATCAGGGGCAGCCTTAAAAGCAATAAGCTCATCACCGCAATATTCGCCATCATCAATAGAATATTGGAACACACCACTGGCATTGTATACATTTATTGCACATTGCTGGCATGTTTCATCAAGCAGATCACATGAATTAAACAGTCCTGCGGTAATAAGGAAGGCTCCCAGATAGATAAGTTTCTTTTTCATAATATATGATTTAATATCAGTATCAAAGTTAATAAAATTGAATATAGATATTTTATATTTTATAAAACAGATACTAACAAATAACATATATTAGACTGATAATAGCCTTATATAGTTGCCTTGGTGTAAAAAGAAAATCCTATCTTTTAATTGCCGAGCATGCAATATGGTAGTCGCCGGCAGGCGATATCTTTGCCATTGTGAACCCGGAGTCCATAACCATTTTCATAATTTCGTCGTGGTGCAGCCTGTGTTCAACAGGGGGGCCCAGGGGCATTTCCCTTTTTTCCCATTCAATAATAGCAAGCTTGCCTCCTGATTTAAGTACTCTTTTGGCCTCAGAAAGCATTGCCATTATATCGTCTGCCTCGTGCAGCACATTGGCAAGGAGGGCAAAGGTGCCCAGGGAATCTTTTAGAGGCAGTGCAATATTATCAGTTAACATCAGCTCAATGTTATGACCCCTGCCATTAATTTTATTTTTTACTTCGTTTAGCATCTCCTCTGAGATGTCAAGTCCTATTACCCTTCCTGAGGGTCCGGTAATTTCAGATGCAGGTAAGGTGAAGTATCCCGTACCACATCCTATATCAATCATGATATCATCCTCTTTTAAACACATTACTTTAAGTGTTTTAAAGGGAGGCAGGATTTTATATCTTTCCGGTGATTCAAGCAAAGACTTGTGAGCCGGGTTAAATACCCTGTTTTCCATATCAAAATCTGATTAAGTTAAACCTAAATGTTTATTTCCCTGGTGAAATATAAACCCCCGGGGTGCCGGCTTTGTTCAAATTATATTAATTGCCGGCCGATAAAGACGGTTCTGAGCCTTTGAAATATAGCTTTTCTGAAAGGCTTATCTTTTACCAGCACTTTAGTTACCCCGCTTCATTTTAGTCTGTTTTGGCAGTTTTTTGTAACTTGGAGTTAATCCCCAAAATTAGTAAGCATGAAAAATATTGAGAAGCTTGATAAAATTGCTATTAATGTTAAGTCGCATCACCTGCTGAAAGAATTACTTAAGGAGAATCCTGTGCTGGAAGAAATAATGCGTAATGCCCGTAACGAAACCGAAGCTCTTATTGGCGTAAAGCACTGGATCCTGGATTTGCTTAGTAAAAGAGAGGATGCTTATAAATTTTATAAAGGAGAAGCAAGCGGAAGAGAAGCATTTGAAAAGCTTAAGTGGGAAGACTATGCAGCCATAAGATTACTCGATTATATCGATAATGCCGGTCATACATATGAAGACCTTAACCTGAGGGGGGAGATTGCTGTTTCGAATCCTGTAAAGATGATCTGGCTTGCAGTAACACACGGCACAGGAGGGGCAAAACCCGCATTTTTCGAAGATATGCTATACCTGTTCAGGCAGTTATCAGGCACATATACTGCCACCATACCATCAGAAAAAGAGGTAAGAAACTGGATGGAGAGATTTCCCTCCGGTATTGATCCCAGAATAGAAAAACTTCGCGAAGAGAACAGGGAGAGAATAATAAATATTTTTATCGACAAAATTGACTCCGGGGAAATAGCAGATAAAAAGTATAAGTTCAGGGAGGGCGATTCGAGGGAGCAGAAGTATATGACTATGCTTGAATGGTGGAAAGAGCACCTGTTTCACCTTCGTTTTGCAGTAAGGTCGCCTGATCTGGTAAACGAGTTGCTTGGCAACTCTCTCGATCCCGACACTATGAGGATATTTTACTCTGCAGAGAAGCAGGGTATCCCATTCTTTATTAATCCTTATTATCTTTCTTTATTACATGTAAGAGTGCCCTATTTTGCTATAGGTGCCGACCTTGCTATAAGATATTATGTGCTTTACAGTCAGCAGCTGGTAAATGAATTTGGTCATATAGTGGCATGGGAAAAGGAAGATAAGGTTGAGCCGGGCAAGCCCAATGCGGCGGGATGGCTTCTGCCAACACATAATAATGTTCATCGTCGTTATCCTGAAGTTGCCATCCTTATTCCGGATACCATGGGGCGTGCCTGTGGCGGATTATGTGCCTCATGCCAGAGAATGTACGACTTTCAGAGTGGCTACCTGAATTTTAATCTTGATAAGCTTAAACCTGGTGATACATGGAACGATAAGCTTAAAGTTATAATGGAATATTTTGAAAAAGATAGTCAGCTCAGGGATATTCTTATTACCGGTGGTGATGCCTTAATGAGTACCGATTCTTCTCTGAAGAGGATACTGGATGAGGTTTACGAGATGGCCCTTAGAAAAAAGAAGGCTAATAAGGTAAGGGGAGCAAAGGAGAAATATGCAGAAATGTTAAGAGTCAGGCTTGGGTCAAGATTGCCTGCTTACCTGCCCCAGAGAATAACCGACAGTTTAATCACCGTTTTAAAGGAGTTTAAGGAAAAGGCATCTGGAATAGGGGTACAGCAGTTCCTTATCCAGACTCACTTTGAGTCGCCAATGGAAATTACGCCCGAAGCCAGGGAGGCCGTACAAAAACTTATATCGGCCGGATGGACAGTCACTAATCAGCTGGTGTTTTCATCTGCAGCAAGCCGAAGAGGGCATACAGCAAAATTGCGCAAGGTTCTCAACGATATCGGCATCCTGACATATTATACATTTACTGTCAAAGGCTATATGGAGAATAATTTTAATTTTGCTACAAATGCAAGGGCAGTCCAGGAGCAGATAGAGGAGAAAACCCTTGGCAATATACCAGAGAAATACTATAAAAGGATAAAGACTTTCCCTCTCGAGGCTGAGAAAATGATTGAAAATATATCTGATCTCAGAAAGGAGGCAAAGATACCCTTCCTGTCGACAGACAGAAACGTATTAAACCTTCCCGGTGTGGGAAAGAGTCTTACCTACAGGGTTGTCGGCATAACAAGATATGGCAGGCGTATACTGGAGTTTGACCATGATGCAAACCGTGTGCACAGCCCGATAATTCATAAAATGGGTAAGGTAATTATTATAGAATCAAAGTCAATTGGCGAATATCTGACCCAGCTCGAAGAAATGGGTGAAAACCGTAAAGATTATGAAAGCATATGGGGCTATTCTCTGGGTGAAACAGAACCTCGTATGCCTATTTATGAGTATCCTGACTACGATTTTAAG
>CAZWLP010000003.1:79766-89210 GCA_964634565.1 uncultured Rikenellaceae bacterium
CCGCATGCTGCATATATATCTTCTCCTCTTGAGGCTCTTATAGTAGTTGTAATGCCTTTTTGTGTAAGCTTATCCCTGAACTTTATAATTGTTTCATCATCACTGCTGAGAAGAGGAGAGTCGGGGATGGGATGAAAGCGGATCAGGTTGATCCTGCATTTTAGTCCGTCCAGGCTTCTTGCAAGTTCTTTAATATGCCTGTCGGTATCATTAATACCCTTAAACATTATATATTCAAATGAGATCCTGCGCTGTCCACCCCATTCAAAACTTTTTATTTCTTTAATCACATCGGCCAGAGGATAAACCGATTCTATCGGCATAAGTGATTTTCTTTCGTCATCGAAAGGAGTATGCATGCTTACTGCAAGATGAGCTTCTGATGAGGAGAGGAAGTTCTTCATTGCGGGGATAATACCTATAGTAGATACCGTAATTCTGCGTGGCGACATGGCATAACCCCAGTCTGAGCTTAATATCTCTATCGACTTCAGTACATTATCGATATTATCAAAGGGCTCGCCCATCCCCATATATACTATATTGGTGAGACTGTCCCTCTCGGGCAGGCTTGCTACCTGGTTAAGAATATCTCCTGGTGAAAGCTGACCCTGAAATCCCTGCTTACCCGTCATACAAAAGAGACAGCCCATTTTGCAGCCCACCTGGGAAGATATACAAAGAGTAGCTCTTTCTTTTTCCGGGATATAGGCTGCTTCAACTGATTTATGACGGCCGACAGGAAAAAGGTATTTTTTTGTTCCGTCAATTGAAACCTGTACCTTACTGTGATCTGTACGACCAACCTCATAATCAGCAGCGAGTTTTTCCCTTGCCTTTAACGAAAGGTTGGTCATCTCATCAATGGAGGTAATATGTTTCTTATAGAGCCAGTCGGCTATCTGGCGTGCCGTAAATCCAGGCATTCCGAGTGATCCGGTAATGTCTATCAGTTCGTTTAAAGTCTTTCCGAATAATTTTTCTTTCATATTAAAAGTATATCTCCGATTCAATCATATTGTATGGGATACCTCTGGAAATAAGTATATCCCGGGCTTCAACCACCATTTCAGCCCCGCCACAAAGATAATATCTGTAGTCTGCAGGGAGATTATCAGTATTGAGTAAAAAGGAGGTAAGCCTGCCACTGAAATATCCCTGCTTATTCATTGTAGAACTGCACCTTATATAGTTCTGGCCGAGAGCTTCAGATAATTCATCGCTAAAGTAGAACGAATCCTCGCCTCTTCCTCCATGGATAAGAAAACCACTGTAATCGGACAAGGACCTGAGCATAGAAATAAAAGGAGCAATACCTGTTCCGTTTGCTATCCAGAATGCTTTTTGGGGTTGGACCGTAAATCTCCCGTAGGGATTTGAAGTGAAAATATGGTCGCCCGGCTTTAATGCCGACAGTCGCCCGGTTATTTTACCCCCGGGTACAATGTTATACAAAACACTTATTACATTTTCTCCTGTTCCGCTACATATGCTATATAATCTGGGTTCGCGATCATTGCTGTCGAGGGTAAGTGCAATAATCTGGCCAGGAATAAAATCATATTGTCGTTTAAAAGACAATAAAAAGACCCCCGGTGCAATCTCCCTGTTTTCTGTTATGCCGTTTTTATTTAGCCTGCTATTACTCACCTTATTAATAATATTAATGCGACAATATTTTTTGGATTATAAGTTTAACAAGGTCGGCGGGATAAAGTTAATTCAAATCTTTATATAAATATTTCTGAAAATATGTTATTGGATTTATAAAAACTGTATTTTTAGAATTCCTTCTACCTAAAAAGTAAATATGAAAGTGCTGCTTACTGGTTCTGACGGCGTGCTCGGTAATAATCTGGTGCGAAAACTTATTGAACATAATTATGCCGTCAGGGTCCTGATTCAGACTGGCAAAACAGCACCATTGCTGGATGGTCTGAATATAGAAAAGGAATATGGAGACATTCTTGTAAAGGATGATTTAAAAAGGGCTGTTCTGGGTTGTGATGTAATTATTCATGCTGCCGCTATGACAGATACATGGCCCTGCCGGCATGAATCATACTGGAAAGTGAATGTTGACGGAACAATTAATATGATAGAGGCCTCAAGGGAGGCAGGGATAAAGAGATTTCTCCATATCGGAACTGCCAATTCGTTTGGACCGGGAAACAAACAAAATCCCGGAACCGAGCTTTCCGGGTATAGTGCCGGTAAATATGGTGTAGACTATATTAGTTCGAAGTATGAAGCTCATAAGATTGTTCTGGCCGAAGTTGAGAAGGGTTTTGATGCTGTTATTCTGAATCCTACTTTTATGATTGGACCCTATGATGCCAAACCCAGTTCCGGCGCAATGATACTTGCTGTTAACAGCGGCAAGGTTCCCGGCTATCCTGCGGGAGGGCGAAATTTTGTTTATGTAAAGGATGTTGCCCAGGCAATAGTAAATGCTATTGAGCTTGGCAAAACAGGCGAGTCGTATATACTTGGGAATGAAAATCTTAATTATAAAGAAATCTTTACCAAGATGGCCGATACGCTGGGTGTAAAAGCACCCCGGAGAGCCCTGCCACGCTTTGCCACACTGTCGTATGGAGCCTTTATGAGTTTCGCCGCAACAATTTTCAGATTTTCTCCAAAAGTCAGCTACCCCCTGGCGCTTATTTCAACAGAAGAACATTTCTATGATGCGTCGAAGGCCAGGACTGAACTTAATATGCCACAGACTCCTATAGAAACAGCTCTTGATGATGCTGTGTCCTGGTTCAGGCAAAACGGATATCTATAGAGACTAAAGGCCCAGGGCATAAGGCCTGAGGTGTCTCCTTTCGCTCCTAAGGCAGAGACTTGTCGCATAATACCCCGTTCGGGGGAAACAGTAAATCAAAAATTTTGTTGTTATAAAAAAAGATTTGCATACTATATTTAAAACCCTTATCTTTACGGAGTCTTAAATAGGAATGAATCATTATTAATGGAGAGTTATTCAGAATATATCAGAAATCGTCTGATTTCAAAGAGTTTAAAGGTTACACCTCAAAGGCTTGTGGTCTTTGAATGTCTCTTAAGATTAAAGAGTCATCCTACCGCCGATGAAATTACGACATATATTAGAGCTGAAAATCCGAATATATCAAAGGGGACAATATATAATATTCTGGATACACTTGTTGAGAGTGGTCTTATTGTAAGGGTTAAGACAGATAAAGACAAGATGAGGTATGATGCTGTTCTGGAAAAGCACCATCATGTGTACGATACTAACTCCGACAGGATAGTCGATTTTTATGATAAGGAGCTGGATAAACTGATAGAGGATTATCTGAAAAAAAGACAGATTCCGCAATTTGATATTCAGGATTTCAGACTACAGATTTTAGGTAAGTATAAAGATTAGTTAACATCAATATTAATAATTTATAAATATTATATCATGGAAGAAAACGTAGAAAAACAAGTATTTTCAATGCCAAGAATTGGCGACAAAGCCCCGGAATTTAAGGCTGTTACAACACAGGGAGATATCAATTTTCCCGCAGATTATAAAGGAGAATGGGTTATTCTGTTCAGTCATCCCGCCGACTTTACACCTGTATGTACTTCAGAATTCATGACTTTTGCAAGTATGCAGGATAAATTTGCTGAAGTTAATACAAAGCTTGTTGGTCTTTCGGTAGATGGATTATACAGCCATATAGCCTGGTTGCGTACCATCAAGGAAAAGATTGAGTATAAGGGGATGAAAGATGTAGAAGTTACCTTTCCTCTGATTGAGGATATTACTATGGAGGTTGCCAATAAATATGGCATGATACAGCCGGGTGAAGCAACAACAAAGGCTGTCAGAGCAGTATTTTTTATTGATCCTGCCGGAGTGATCCGTACAATTATTTATTATCCTCTTAGTCTTGGAAGAAACTTCGATGAGCTTTACAGGGTAGTTGTTGCCCTTCAGGCTGCAGACGAGTTTGGCGTTGCTATGCCAGCCGACTGGCGTCCGGGTGACGATGTTATTGTTCCCCCTGCAGGTTCTTGCGGTTCCGCAAAAGACAGGATGGAAAATAAGGGAGATATGAAATGTTACGACTGGTTCTTCTGTACCAAACCTCTCGATGAGAAAAAGGTATGGGATGCAATAAAAAAGTAGATGGGTAGATTAGTAATGGGGTGGATAAGTATTGCCAGACACTCCATTTCTGAAAATAAAACAGGGATGCATTTGTTGCGTCCCTGTTTTTTATTGTTACGAAGAGGTGATAAATATAATATCCGGTGCCCTATTCGCCTGCTGTGTTATCTTATCAACGGGTAACCATATTTATAAATATCTCCGATGATCCTGCCCCGCAGCTGATTATTGACTTCATCCCTGTATCAATGCTTGTTGTTGTATGGACCACCCTGTCTTCCTTTACATGGTAGATATTTCCTGAAGTAGGATTTGGCCCGGTTGGAACAAATACGGTGATATAGTCGTTCTGCCTGTCTGTAATAAAACCTGTCATAAGAGTGCCGGAATTAAAAATATCTACCAGCACCACTTCTGAAAAGAATGATCTGTTCTTGCCAAAGAATTGCATTACAGTATCGCGGGCCATTTTATATCCCGGAATCTTTAGAAGATATCTTTCTTCGAGTACCGTATTAAAGAAGCGTCCGATACGTGTCTGTATTACAAGGCCGATAAAGAAGAACAGAGCAAGTATAGCTGCTACTACCATAATGTAAAGAATAATTACCTGGATCTCTGTCTTTACTTCAATCATGCTCACTATTGGTTCGAGGTATTTTTTAATAATATTAAAGATCCATCTGAAAAAGAAGAAGATCAGAGCTGCAGGTAAAACAGCAGCCAGTCCACCCAGAAGGGTCGTGCGTAAAAAGTTCTTTAATCTTTGTAAGAATGGGGTTTTCATATTTGTAGTTTTTAAGGATCTGGTTTATTAGATAAAGTTAGGTAAAAAACTTATAGCTCACCCTTATCTCAGATTTACCGGGGGCCTGATTTCTGTATGATGATATTTTCAGGATTAAACATAAATGATTATATTTAACTGTCTGCAAAAACAACCTTCCATCTGATGAAAGACATAACTAATAATTTTAGTAATGCTTGAAGCTTTATTTATTGACAGATTTCTGTTTGTGTGGCAAAGCAAAGACATGCAGTGTTTGTTAACTATTTATTAGTGGAGCCTGGTACATATTTATGGAAATATAGTTGATGGAGATAGGGGTGATTGATTGCAGCTTAGCAACAGCTGTAAATAATAAATACTAAAAGGAATAGCAAAATAATTGACGATATCGTTTGTGAATAGAAAGGCTAATAGCAGGGAGAGAATGTTAAAATTATTGCATAAAGATGAGGCAGATCAGTGTATTTATCCTGGATGATAACAGGGATGCAGTGTCGAGAATTGAGATTTTGCTTGCCAATAATGAAAAAGTAAAAATTTGCGGAAGCGAAACCGATCCGGAAAGAGCTTTACCCCTGATAAGGAGTTTAAGGCCAGACCTTATTTTACTTGATATTGAGATGCCCGGTATGGGAGGCTTTGATCTCCTTGAAGAAATCAGGGAAGATGGTTATAATCCTTCTGTAGTTTTTATAAGCGGGTACGAAAAATACGCAATAAAAGCCATAAAGGAATCGGCCCTTGATTACCTGCTTAAACCTGTTGATAAAAATGAGCTGAACCTTGCAATTCAGAAATATATCGACAGGCTGAACAAGTCCTCACAGAGCAGCTATAATATTCTTAAGAAGCTTTCTCCCCGGGAACAGGATATTTTCAGACTTTTGCAGTCAGGTAATACAAGTAAGCAGATCGCTCAATTACTTAATATCTCCAAAAATACTGTAGACACCCACAGGAGAAATATTCTTAAAAAATTGAATATCTATTCCACAACCCAGATCCATCTAAACTATCCTCCTGAAAAATAAAAACAGCCACTACCAGGCTGGTAATGGCTGTTCTATTTGCCGGTTGGGGGTAAGAAAGCCTGATCGTAGAAGATCAGTCTCACCCTACATGCTAAGGGATATTTAGCGGTTAGAACTAATTCCTTAAGCCGAGGCAATATAAAATAGTAATTTGTTAGCTCAAATACTCATATGTGAGTATAATTATTCCCTGTCTTTTATACACCTGACATAAAATGCGTTATCAATGCCGGTAACTTCATTCTTATAAATAATTCCACCATCTTTTGAGTGCTGAATTGCAATCGCTACCGCCATTTGATTGCTTTCGCTTGTATCGCAGGTCCAGTATGTATTACCATCAAAAATGCAAAATTTATTAAACATGCGGGCATGACCGTCAAAGGAGAGATTTAGCTCACTTAAGTCTGTTGATCCATATTTATCTGATAAGTAATATTGCATTAATTCTTTCCATTCATCCACGCTTGACAGGTGCCATCCATCCGGACAGCAGTAATTAGCTGTTTCCCAGTTATAGAGAACGCATTTCTCAGAAAATATACGACATTTTATGTCTTCAAATTTTTCTTCTTTGCAATTCCATATCCATGCCCCCTTATTATATATATCACTGTTAAGAAATACAAGATCATTAGCCATCCAGGTATTATTGCCAGCTTCAATATACTGATATTGATTCTTATCCCTTTTATCAAAGAATATCTTTTCTGACGACCTTCTGCAGGATACGAGCAGAAAAATAAGGATAAATAAACTGAGATACTTCATTATTAACTTGCGCGCATTGAGAATGATATCGAAATTTAATCTCTTTTAAGCTGATATCTAATACTCAATAATGAGTATTATTATCAAAATAAGGAGCTTATAATATATCTTTTATTATTATTCTTTATTATCCTGAAGTAAAAAGCTATTAGTATTTGTTATTTTTGAATAGCTTAGTAGCATTACAGGATTGGTTTATGTGCGCAAAAGAGAAAAATATAAGTAAGGATTGTGAGGACAATATTCCTCCTATTTTCGTTGTTTCGGGGGGTAAGGGTATGGCCGGAAATACGGTTGTAAGGTCTGTTCTGATACAGTTTCCGGATAATCATATTCCTCTTATTGTAATGCCCAATGTAGACTCTATGGAGAAGGTAAACGATATTATTACGAGAGCCAGGGATTCATGTGGGGTTATTGTTCATACAATGGTAGATCCGCTGATGAGGGAGATACTGCTTGCTGTTTGTGATGCCGAAGGGGTAAAGCACTTCGATCTGGTTGGCGGCCTTTCTGATTATATCTCCGACCTCCTGCAGATGGAGCCGGTTAGTAAGCCCGGACTTTACAGGTTAAGGAATATACAGTATTTTTCGAGGGTTGAGGCGATAGAATTTACGATGAAGCACGATGATGGAATGAATGCAGAGAAGCTGGCTAAAGCTGATATTATTCTGACAGGTGTTTCGCGTACAGGAAAGACGCCGCTAAGTATATATATGGGAATGTTTGGATGGAAGGTTGCCAATGTTCCCCTGGTAAAAGGAATTGATCCGCCGCCCGAATTATTTACTGTTGATCCGGGCCGCGTTTTCGGACTTACCACTTCGCCGCATTATCTTATTGCCCAGAGGAATAACCGTGTTAAACAGCTGGGTCTTAATCCTGAGGATGATTATATTTCTCCCCGCAAGGTAAGAGAGGAGCTTGACTTTGCAAACAGGATATTTACCAGGGGCAGATTCAGGATATTTAATATTACAAATAAACCTATTGAGTCGACGGCCAACGAGATACTTACCATGTTAACCGAGACTTACGGCCGTGATGAATGGCGTAAGCTCGGCGAACAATAAGATTTATTTTTTCCAATCAGGCAGTCTTCCCGGTGTAAGGGGAGCTCCCAGGTCGGTTAATTTTTTATCCATTTGCTCAAATTCTTCTTTAAGCATTTTGACTTGTTCAAGAACCGGCCCAAATTCTTCGGCGGCAATCATATAGTTCTGCTTTGAGGTTCCGGTAATATTTGTGGTTGATCTCATATTATCGAATGCAGCATTTCTGGCTCTTGATCGCAAAGCATAGTCACCATCAAGGTCGAGGGTTCCTTTAGTACGGTCTCCATTAATAATCATTTCAATTCCCTCAACCTTATTCTCAAGTTCATCAATCTCCTGCAGCATTTTGTTTGCAACAGTGGCATTAAATGCCTTTGTTGCTGCCCTGTAGGCGGGAATTTTATCGTTCATATCTGTGAGAGCAGCTCCAACGGCTCTTAGTGCATTATCGAGAGCAAGGGTCTTTATCTTAAATTCGGACATCTCCTTCCTGTCTGAGGCAGGGATAGTCCTGTTATTAAGTTCTTTCAGCTCAAATGAAACCGGCCCCGCCAGTTTTGTGAGTTCACCCTTAACATTTTTAAACATACTAACGACATACTCGCCCGGTAATACAAATACATTGGACGATGGAAGTCCCCTGGTCTGGTTTGCATCTCTTTCTGTAACCGAAAGCTCTGCAGGATAGGTCATATCCCAGATTATCTCGTTTAATCCCTTGCGCAGGGGCGTTCGGAGCTCTCTTATCGGCAGGCCCTCAGCATCTGTTATCATAAAGATCAGGTATGCAGGTAATTCTTCCTGCTCTGCCTTATATTCTTCGGGAGTCGGGTAAGGTATGGGTTTCCCATTTTTAAATGCTTCCTTTTCTTTCTTGCTTCTTTCAGATTTGAGGGTGCTTACCCCGTCTTTAATCCAGTAGGTAAATGTTACTCCCCTTTCCGGATTTGGAACACTGAAATAGTCCTGTCCCTGGAATCCTTTCTCCTTTGTTCCAAGACCTCCAAGAGGTCTCCATGTCTTATACATTAAGGCATCTTTTACCGCGAACAGGTAGCCATCTTCATTTATTGTCGATTCTGTTAACTCCCTGAGCGGAGCATAATTATCGAGCACATAGAATCCTCGTCCGAATGTTGCCAGCACAAGATCGTTCTCTCTTTCCTGTATAGCCATGTCTCTTACGTTAATTGTAGGGAGTCCGGCATTAAGTCTTTTCCAGTTCTTGCCTCCGTTAAGTGTAACAAAGACCCCATATTCTGTTCCGGCAAATAATATTTCTTTTTTAATATGATCCTGGCAAAGCGCATATACAGCTCCTTCAGGCAGGTCGCCCGATATATTTGTCCATGTGGCACCTTTGTCTGTACTTTTATAGATATAGGGCGTAAAGTCACCTGATTTATGATTATTGAATGCGGCATATACAACATTTACGTCATGCTTGTCGGCCACAAGGTCATACACGTAGGTGTATTCGGGAACACCGGGGAAGCTGTTTATTTTTCTCCAGGTCTTACCATCATCTTCCGTAATGCTGATTTGCCCGTCGTCTGTTCCGGCATATAACAGGCCTGCCTGTAATCTCGATTCATCGATAGAGACAGCTGCTCCGTACCTTGATGTAGATCCGTTCTTGGCAACTGCATCCATTGGCCAGAT